>SFEP01000003.1 GCA_004557185.1 Bacteroidales bacterium | reverse complement strand
AACCCGAAATTCCTCGAAAAAATCATTCATCTGTTCATCTCGCATTTCGGAAAAACGGAAGGCTGAACCCAATAAATATTTCGTGCGTTTTCCCTGGGCGCCGTGGCAAATGACTAAGCGGCATTTCGTCACGGTTTTCTGCCTGCCTGAAACGGCTGGGCGGCGTGCAAAAAAGAGGGGGACGCTGCGGCCTTGCACAGGCTGGTTTTCGGGGGTTACGAGGCGCGAATTAGCACGCTCTATTTGCAAGTCATATTTGCCAAAACCAGCGTGTTATGCATTTTTTACTTAGGTAAAAGATAAAAATTTACATGTAAATTTTGGCATGTATCCGTTTTTTTTACTTTGCACGGTCGTGCACATACGCGCTGACTTGTTGCCACAGTTATATAGAGAGCAACATGGAGAGGTTTGCACAGGCAGGGAACACAGCGATACAGCGGCCCTGCACGGCAGCCCCACGAACACATACCACGGAAACAACTATCAATAAATAAACTCTATGAAAAAAACCTACTCTTTTCTGCTGACGCTCCTCTGCTGTTTATGGGGTGTAAGTGCTTACGCTGAAACCATCAACACAACGGCTCAGATTGTTCAAGGTCAGTTGTATCAAATCCGTCCTAAGGATTCTGTTCGTGGTGCGCTGAACGCCAGCAATAACACGGGTAATGCAGCTCATGCTGAAGGCCACCTCTCCTCTGCTGGTGCAACGAGTTATACTACAGATAAAGGATATAAAGATTTTGTGAATGTTGCCGTAGAAGCTGACAACATCTACCAGCAATTCGCTTTCGTAGAAGTAGATGGTAAACACTATCTCTACAATGTAGGCGCCAAGGCTTTCTGCTATACCAGTAACGACAAGGGTCTGTTCTCGAAGACTCAGTGGGAGGCTGTTACGCTCACAGCCATTACGTCTTCTGGCAATACCGCCTACACGCTGCTTAAGTTCAGCACCAGCAACCGTGCACTCACGTTCTCGAATGGTGGTGGCCAGCACGCCATCAACATGCAGACTAATAAAACAGCAAGTGCCAGTGACGGCGGCGATATCCTCTCTGTAACGGTGCTTGCGGGCAAGACGCTCTCGGCAGATCAGCTGGCTTACGCCAAAAGCGTAATCTCAGGGACTCTTCAGCAGGCAAAGACTTTGCTTGCGGCTACTACCAATACCGACAATCGTGTTGGTTATCCTGTCGCTTCTGTGCGTACCGCACTTCAAGAAGCAGCCACGACTGTGGAGACACAAGGAGACAACGCAACAGCCACTGCCATTGAGGCTCTGAAGACGGCCATCTCTACTTACAAGACGACGACAGACATCAACATGCCCGTCGACGGCAAGGCTTATCGCATTTATTCCTGCTCGCCCAACGGTGAGGAGCGTCCCCTCTACTGCACGGGGTCGCAGGTAACCGGTAATGTCAGCACGAGTGCTATTCCGGGTTATCAGGAAGACAACACCATTTGGATTTGCCACAAGACCTACGACAGCGACCCCAGCAAGTGCCTTTTCGTAAACCATTAGGGCATGTACCTCAACTGGTTCTGCGATGAGCCAAGTAAGGGCTTGAACACTACTGGTTGCGCTGACACTTATACCGAACCGTATCACGTGTGGACGATGGAACGCGCTACAACCGACAAAACGGGTGGCACCATCAATCCCGTGCCCACATTTGACCAACTGCTTGGCCGCTTCCAGCTGAAGGGCAACGGCAAGAACGACAACACCTATTACCTGATTGCACGTAACAATCCTGCTGGAACAGCTAACGGCGTGACCACCTTCCATTCCGGAAATGCCAACTATAAGTTTTACACGTCATCCAACCAAAACACTTATATCTTCAAGTTGGAAGAAGTCCCCTACTACAACACCGTGAAGTTCCAGACGCCTGCCACGGCCGACGGCAACGACTACGCTACGGTTTGTCTGCCCTTCGCCTACACCGTACCTGCTGGTGCTACTGCTTACACCGCTACGACGGGCGACGGCACCATGTCGCTCAAGGCGGTTGAGGGCGGCGTAATAGCCAAGGGGCAGGCTGTCATCATGATGGCTCCCACGAGCGCCAACCTGGGCACGGTAGACGTAGCACCCGCTACCACCGTAGGCACCACGAACGCCGACAACGAACTGCAGGGCACGGTGGCTGAAACCGCCACGGGCAACAGCGCCACCTCGCAAACCTATGTGCTCAACGGCAGCTTCGGCCAAATCGGTTTCTACCCCTACAACGCCTCCAACCTGCCTAAGGGCCGCGCTTATGTAGTGAAGAATACCAGCACCTCGCCCGCCCTGCTCTTCCACTTCGGCGATGAGGAAACAGGCATCGGCAGCATCGAAACCGGCAAAACCACCGAGGGCGCCTACTTCGACCTCAGCGGCCGCCGCGTGATGCACCCCGTGAAGGGCAGCCTCTACATCTGCAACGGCAAGAAAGTGATTCGCTAAAGGTGGCATTTGATAGCACCCACCTCAACCAGTAAACATCTTTTGATTTTCCTTTTATGAAAAAGAACTATATAGCCCCCAAGGCACAGGCTTACCGTCTGGCCGGCGCCAACCTCATGGCTACCAGCATCGATGTGGTGACTGGCAGCGGGAACACAATCACCGACTCCGACCTCAACCAGAGTGGCGGCGCATGGTCCAACCGCAAAGATGACTTTGCTTGGACTGCCGACGACACCGAGGAGTAAACTACTGACAAACATGTACGGGGAAACGCAGCCGCCCGCCGGTTCGCGCTTCCCCGCTACACGTTTCAAGCCCCGCCCCAACCTTTCGGGCGTATGCTTTCAGGCACAGGGTGCCTTGACGCCCCGCCTTTCTGCCCCGCCGCTTGGGCTGCCCACACGTTTGGCCACGCGGCAAGTTAACCACCCCACCTATGAACACACCCACCCAACGGCTTGCTTCACTCGACGTGCTGCGCGGTGCCGTGCTCTTTCTGCTCATATTCTTGCAACCCGTGGTGTGCGCCTGGCTGGCGCCCTCCACCTCGGCTGTGGCACTGGCTGTATGCCACCAGTTGGACCATGCAGCGTGGCAGGGATTTCGTTTCTGGGATCTTGTCATGCCGCTATTTCTGTTTATGAGCGGCACGTCGCTGCCTTTCTCCCTTGGCAAGCAGCGCGCACAGGGCATGAGCCTGAGGCAAATCTATGGTAAACTGCTGCGCCGCTTCGTGCTGCTCTTTGTGCTGGGCATGGTGGTACAGGGAAACCTGCTGGGCTTCGCCCCCCAAGCCGTCTACCTCTACACCAACACGCTGCAGGCCATAGCGGTGGGCTACGTGGTGGCTGCCGTCATCGTGCTGCACGTGCCGCTGCGCTGGCAATGGGTGCCGTGCGCTGTGCTGCTTGCAGCCTACGCCCTGCCCATGATGCTGCTGGGCGACTACTCACCTGAGGGCAACGTGGCTTCGCGCATCGACGCCGCCGTACTCGGACGCTTCAGAGGCGACCCCTCGTATGCCTGGCTGCTGCCCAGCCTCACCTTCGGCGTCACGGTGCTCATGGGGTCGTGGGCCGGCGCCCTCATCCGCCGCGGCAAGGAGCAACCCCGCCGCACGGTGGTGCAGCTGCTCGCAGTGGGCGCAGCATGCACGGCAGCTGGTCTGCTGTGGAGCCTCGACATGCCCATCATCAAACGTCTGTGGACGTGTAGCATGACGCTCTTTGCCGGCGGCCTATGCCTCATGCTCATGGCACTGTACTACTGGTGGGTGGATGTGTGCGGACGACAACGCGGCCTGATGTGGCTCAAAGTGTATGGCATGAACTCCATTGCGGCCTACATGCTGGGCGAGGTGGTCAACTTCCGCTCGGTGGCGCACTCCGTAAGCTACGGCCTTGCGCCCCTGCTGGGCGACTATTACGCTGCGTGGCTCACGCTTTGCAATTTCACCCTGCTCTATTATATATTAAGGTATATGTACCGCAGCGGCATTTTCCTGAAAGTATGAACGCAGCCCCCCGCAGGCTGCCCCGTTGAAGAGGCATGCTGAATGAAGCCACTGGGCGCAGGGCGCATCTCCCCCAAATAAACCGACAACAAACCTAATTCAATCAACTCTCTTTACTAACCATCAAATTTCGTGCTTATGAAAAAGCTCTTTTCATTCCTTGCCACGCTGCTGTGCTTCACCGCACCGCTGCTGGCAGAAAAGGTGCAGGTGTCTACCACCCTACCCTCGGCAGGGCAGCCCGAGCACCTCTACACGATGGTGAACGGTAATGGCTTATACGCCAACATGAATACCGCTCCCACGCAGACGGCCGAAAATTATGGTCTGTTCGCCTTCTATGCGGCAGACGATAAGGACGGCGCCTACTACATTTACAGTTACAGTGCCCAAAAGTGGCTTAGCTACGAAAAGAAGGGTAGCTACAGCAACTGCACGGGCTTTGTGCAACTCACTGCAGAGAAGACGGCCGGCGCCTACTTCGACCTGAACAACTACGCCGACGACTTCTACCAGATTGCCCCGTACAACTCGACGAACGTGGCCGCCAAATACCTCAACTGGTTCCAGGGCGTAGGTTCGAACCCGCTCGATGGCACGGTCACGCTGGGCCTTTACAGTACGGGCGGTGCTGGTGATGCCGGTAGCCGCTGGTCGTTCAGCGAAGTAAACCTGAAAACCTACCACTACACCATCAACGCCCCCGACGGCGTGAGCGTGAAGATTGGCAACCAGACCTACACCAACGGCCAGACCGTGGACAGCGAAGGCGCTATCGACCGCAACCAGATTACCGTAGTAACCGGCGAGGGCCAGTTTGCCGTCATCTCCATCGACGACGTGAACGAGACCATCACCATCCACACCGCTACGCTGCCCACGCAGCCCGCCACGGTAGCCTATGAAAACGCTGTGGTTTACCCGCAGCAGCAGACGGCCGTGGGCGCTGCCGTGCTCACCGAGCAGGACGGCGTGTACACGCTCAGCAACAACGTGCTCGCCGCCTCGTTTATGCGTGTGGGCAATGCCCTTTACTTCGGCGGTTCGAAGGCCATGAACCTTGAAGCCGGCACCGAGCCCTTCACCGTAGCCTTTGGCGCTGGCGACAATGTACCTGCCTCGGCCATGACGCTGGTGGAGGTGACGACCGAAAACCTCACGGGCAATGCCGAAGCCGTGGGCGGTGCAGAGCACTTCAACGGTAAGGCCCTCGTAGCCCGCTACACCTATACTTATCAGGAGCAGGGCATCGAAATCGTGTGGAAGGCTGTGCTGCGCGATGGCAGCCACTACCTACGCACCGAAATGGAACTCAAGGGCGTGGGCAACGTGGACATGTTCAACGTCATCCCCATGATCTACAACGTCGACGCAAAGGCTGCTGGCTCTACACCCGTCGTTGTGGGCAATACGCGCGGCGCCGTGCTGATGAGCAACAAGATTTTTGCTGGTCTGGAAAATCCCGTAGCCTATAACACCGTAGGCGGTGCTACGGGCGAAGAGGACAAGTGGAATGAAGCCGGCACGCTCGAAAAGCAGTCGCTCACAGCAGCCAGCTGGGTTGAAGTGCCCGAGGCCGATGTGCCCGCTCGCGTCACCGAAGCCACAGGCGCAGGTTACCCCGACGTGCTCTATTATAAAATTGAGAACATCGTGCTGCAGAAGGACCAAAAGGTGGAAGCTACCGTAACCTACAAGAGCGGCAGTCACCGCCTGAATCTGGGCGGTGCCGACCTGCTCGACGCCAACGGCGGTGTGGCAGCCAGCGACTACCACGCAGGCTACACGGGTACGGCCAAGGAGAATAACACCTTCAGCATAGTTGCCCCCAACGACGGCACCTACACCCTGCGTTTCTTCATCCAGAAGAAGTCTGAATCCGTAGATGCCACCAGCGAAATCACAGGCACCATCTACACACCGAAGGAAGGCGTGGTAGTGAACACCGAGATCGTAGGCATTCAGGGCCGCTGGAGCCGCAACACCACGCTCGCCGCTGGCGAAACTTGGAAAATCAGCAGCGTAGTGGGCCTCATTGCACAGGACGGATCGCAGGACAACGAAGACATTCACGCCACGCAGAAGCGTCGTTCGTTCGTCGCATACTCTGAGCGCGAACGTGCCGTACCTTGGCGCGCCTTCCCCGCTTACATCTCTTGGTACGAACTCAACATCAACCGCAACAACGCTGCCGACCCCACGCAGAACATGTCGGCCGACCAGGTACTCGACGTAGAGAACCACTGGAAGAGCGACTTCTACAACCGCTACGGCATAGGTCCGAAAGCCTTCGTGATTGACGACGGCTGGGATAACTACGGCACGTGGACCTTCCACAGCAACTTCCCCAACCAGATGAAGGACATGGCAGCCCTGGCACAGCAGATGGGCGCCGGCGTCGGTGCTTGGCTCGGCCCTGTGGGCGGCTACGGCACCAGCGGTAACTACCGCCGCGCATACTGGCAGGACAAGGGCGGCATGGTACTCTCTAACCCCGCCTACTATCAGGTGTTCAAGGATGCAGCCTACAACCTCACGCAGAACCAGGGCGACTTCCGCTTCTTCAAGTTCGACGGCATTTCTGCCCAGTTCTCATCCACGGGTCCCGATGCAGGCGACACCGGTAACGAAAACGCCGAAGGCATCATCCGCCTCGAGCGCTACGTTCGCGAAGAGTTGCGCCGCGACATCTTCTTCAACACCACAGTCGGCACCTGGGCAAGCCCCTTCTGGTATCACTTCACCGATGCCACATGGCGTCAAGAGAACGACTACGGCGAAAGCTCCAACAGCAACTCCATCGACCGCGAGCGCTGGATTACCTACCGCGATGCACTCGTTTACAAGAACTACGTGACCAACTCGCCCATCTGCCCCATCAACACGCTGATGACGCACGGATTTATCCTCTCGCGCTTCGGCAATGTGAGCAAGGACATGAGCTATGAGTCTTGCCTGCGCGAACTGCGCGCCGCCTTCCTCTGCGGTAGCGGCATGGTAGAACTCTACAACGACTACGCGCTGATGAACTCCATCAACAAGGGTCAGCTCTGGGCCGACCTCGCCGAGTGCATAGCTTGGCAGAAGCGCAACGCTGATGTGCTGCCCGACGCCCACTGGGTAGGCGGCAATCCCTGGAACGGCGCAACGGCTCAGATTTACGGTTGGGCTGCCTGGAACGGCACCAAGTCGTCGCTCGCTCTGCGCAACGGCAGCAACGATACTAAGGACTACACCTTCACCCTGCGTCAGGCTCTCAATATCCCGCAGAACGTGAACGGCAGCATCATCCTGCGCCGCGCATTCAACGTGCAAGATGCTCTTGTTGGCCTCACCGAAGGCACCGCCATCGACATCGACGCTCAGCTCACTGTCACCCTGCCCGCATCGAGCATCTTCGGCTTCGAAGGCATCGACGCAACCGTAGCCCAGCAGCAGGTAACGGGCATCACGCTGTCGAGCGAGAACACCGAGAACCAGGTATTCTTGGGCGAAACGCTCGTAGTGAAGGCTGAAGTGGCTCCTGCCAACGCCACCTACACCAACGTTACCTACACCACCTCCGACCCCGAAGTGGCTACCGTAGTGAACGGCCTCGTGGTAGGCTTGAAGGAAGGAACCGCCGTCATCACCGTAACGGCTGCCGATGGCTCTGGCGTACAGGCCACCCTCACCGTGAATGTGGTGACAAAGCCCCGCGAGCCCTATGCCACCAACTTCGACAAGACCACCTCACCCAGCCGCACCGACCGTTTCATCAAAACCATCAGCGTAACGGCAGGCGAAGGAACGGCACAGGTGATTGACGTGAACCAAGCCGTCCCCTATCTCGACAAGAGTGCCGACGAAGCATCCCTCATCACCTGCAAGAAAGGTGACATGCTGCAAGTCGTAATCGACAAGAACGGAAACTGGATGAACGGCTACGTCTACATCGACCTTGATGGCGACCAGCAGTTTTCCTTTAACCCCGACCAGACCGACCAGTCTGGCACCGAAGTAATGTCGTTTAGCTTTTACAATGGCACGGCTGACAATGAAGAACTGGCTGGCGTCAATTCAGCCGGCGAGCAAATCTCGGGCAACGGCCGCAACACGATGACGACTCCCGCCTTTCAGGTAAATGCTCCTGCCGGCAACTACCGCATCCGCTTCAAGATGGACTGGAACAGCGTAGACCCCGGTGGCCGCATCGCAGCCGATGGCACTTGCACGGGCAGCAACGGCATCCTGAACAACGGCGGTAGCATTGTTGACGCTACCCTGCGCGTAACGGAGGACATCGACACGGGCATCAGCCAGGTCGAGAGCACCAGTACCCGCAAGGCCATGTACGACCTCTCTGGCCGCCGCCTCACGCAGGAGCCTGCCAAGGGTGTCTACATCCTGAACAGCAAAAAGGTCATCAAGTAAACAGACCCACACGGCGCAAAGCCGTTCATCACTTTCAAGCCGCCGGGCCTCACCGCCCGGCGGCTTCTGTTTTCTGCGAGGCGAAGCATGGTCAATCGCCGCGCTAAAGCAGGCTAATCAGCCCGCATGAAGGGCTGAAAAAGGACGAAATTGTGCTGGAATGATGGGTAAGCAACAATTTTACGCCATTTTTTTACATTTACATTTGGCCATTTCGCACGAAGCGCCTATCTTTGCATCGCTTTCAGAAAGGAAGCCAACATGGTGCTTATAGTTCAGTTGGTTAGAGCGTCAGATTGTGGTTCTGAATGTCGTGGGTTCGAATCCCACTAAGCACCCCCCAAAGGAAACCCGAGCGGTTTCCTTTTTTTGTATCCGCATGCGGCAGCCATCAGTGGCAGGCACGCTATATGGGTGCGCTTTTATAAAGTGCACGGAGGTTCGACTGTTAAATTGCCTCAACAGTTAGGGCATTTTAAGTGTGACCTAAACAAGCATACATACCAAGTTTCGTAATTTTGCCGCCGTTGAGAGCCCCTCCCTCCCACCCTTTCCTATAATATATAAAGGGAGAAAGGACGAGGCTACCTCCAACCCTCCTACGCATTATTCCAATTACAGTATATTACATACATCATGAAACGTAATTTGATTTCTTCGTTAGCCTTGGCTCTGACACTCGCGGCAGTGCAGCCCGCCACGGCTTGGGCGCAGCAAACAGCACCCGCGCAGCACATTGACCTCACGGTGGCCGCAGAAAAGGCCGTCAACTCCGTAGTCTACATCAAGGTCACCATCAACAGCCGCACACAGACGATACAATATTCCAGTCCGTTCGACGATTTCTTCAGCGACTTCTTCGGTCGTGGGGGCGGCGGGCAGCAGCGCCAGATACAGACTCCCAAGCGTTCGAGCGCAGGGTCGGGTGTCATCCTGACCGACGACGGCTACATCGTAACCAACAACCACGTGGTGCAGGAGGCCGATGAACTGACCGTGAAGCTCAACGACAACCGCGAATTCAAGGGCCGCATCATCGGCACCGACAAGACCACCGACCTGGCGCTCATCAAAATTGAAGCCAGCGGCTTGCAAGCCATCAAGGTGGGCAACTCCGAGAACCTCAAATTAGGCGAATGGGTTCTGGCCATCGGCAACCCCTTCAGCCTCACCTCCACCGTGACGGCGGGCATCGTGAGTGCCAAGGCACGCAGTCTGGGAGCCACTGCGGGGAGCATCGAGAGTTTCATACAGACCGACGCTGCCATCAACCCCGGCAACTCCGGCGGCGCATTGGTGAATGCGCGCGGCGAACTGGTGGGCATCAACGCCATGCTCTACTCACAAACGGGCTCGTTTGCCGGCTACGGCTTCGCCATCCCTACCACCATCATGAACAAGGTTGTGGCTGATCTGCGCCAATATGGTTCGGTACAGCGTGCCCTGCTGGGTGTAACGGGTACCGATGTGACGAACTACATCGACCAGCAGCATGAGCGCGGCAACGAGGTAGACCTTGGCACGGTGAACGGCATCTACGTGGATGAAGTCACGGTGGACGGCGGTGCTGCCCAGGCTGGCATCAAGCACGGCGACGTGATTACTGCCATCGACAACAAGAAGATTGACAAGTTCGGTGAACTGCAAGAGGCGCTCGTAAGCCACCGTCCGGGCGACAAGGTGAAGGTTACCTTCATTCGCGACAAGAAGCAACAAACCGTCACTGTCACACTGCGCAACGTGCAGGGCACCACTACCCCGCTTGAGCGCATCGACTCCGACGCCATGGGGGCCGCCCTCCGTCCGCTAACAGCTGACGAGCGCCGCGAACTGAACATACCCTACGGCCTCATGATTTCTGCCATACGCGATGGCAAACTCAAGCAAGCAGGCATGACCAAGGGCCTCATCATTATGAGAGTAAACGAACGCGAGATGCGCACCAACGAAGACTTTGAGGAAGCCGTGAAAGCCGCTAACATGAGTTCAGAACGCGTGCTCTGGATACGTGCCAAGACACAGACAGGCCTCAACAAGTCGTTTGCCGTAGAACTCACCGACCCCAAGAACAAGGGCGATAAATAAACCGCCACAGCTCACGCTGACCCGCGCCTCCATGGCGCCCAAGGCAGCACTGCCTATGCTATTACACGTCCCGAAAAGGCTCCAGCCTCTTCGGGACGTGTGCTGTATGGGCGCCGCTTTAAGGTGGCAGCGCAGGGCATGGAATGTCTGTGCTGGCTTTAGTCGCCCTCCTGTCGGCAAGGCCTGGAACAGTAAGCAGATGGAGGGCATCCATTCCTGTCATGCGGTTCGTGTGTTGTTCGCGGCCGAGGGCAACGTTGCACATGGCCGGGGACAACGCTGCACACGGCCGTGGACAACGTTGCACACGGCCGTGTGCAACGCACCATCAAGCCTTTCGTGACGCGAAAGCCCATTTTGGGAAGGATTTCCGGCCTTTCCCACACAAGTGCATCTCACAGAAAGAACATGGAGACACGCACAGAAAGCATTTCTTGCCTTGCTTATTCAAGAGGGCATCGCCGCATTGTGCCAAGAAGCCGTGCCTGCCTACAGCACCGCCGCCCATGCAAGCCGGGGGCAGGCATGGGCGGCGGGTATGGAGAAGAGAATGCGTGCGAGAGGTATTTATTCCTCAGCAACACCGAATATGTTTTCCACCTCGGCCAGTTCGTCAGCACCCAGTGCGGGGGCTTGGGCAGCGGGCAGACTCTCGCCAAGCTGCTCGGTGCTGCTGGCGCCCACAATGACGGAGGTCACACCCTGCTGGCTGAGCACCCAGCGCAGTGCAAGGGCAGCAGGCGTCTCGCCGCGGGCTGCGGCCAACTGGCAGAAGGCATCAATCTGGCGGCTCAGCGTGGGGGTGAGGCGGTCGGCAGAGAGTGTAACATCGCGACGCATACGTGAGGTTTCAGGAATACCGTGGGTATAACGACCAGCCAGCAGACCTTGCGCCAGCGGCGAGAACGACACAAAGCCGCAGCCCGCCTCGTGCACAGCAGGCAGCACGCCGCTGGTGATGGGCTCGCGGTCGAGCAGGTTAATGCGTCCCTGGTAGCAGAGGCAGGGCACGTCGTGGTGGCGCAGGTAATCGAGACCGTAGCGGGTGGCTTCCAATGGCCAGCGCGATAGTCCTACGTAGAGAGCCTTGCCGCTGCGCACCATGTCGACGAGAGCCTGCAGCGTTTCGTCGAGCGGCGTGTTCGGGTCGTAGCGATGGGAATAGAAGAGATCGACGTAGTCAAGATGCATGCGGCGCAGACTTTGGTCGAGACTCGCCATGAGGTATTTGCGCGAACCCCAGTTGCCATACGGTCCCGGCCACATGTCGTACCCGGCCTTGGTAGCCACAAAGAGTTCGTCGCGATAAGGCCGTAAGGCGTCGAGCATCACGCGGCCAAAAGTCTGCTCGGCGCTGCCATTGACAGGGCCGTAGTTGTTGGCGAGGTCGAAATGACAAATGCCGTGGTCGAAGGCATAGAGCAGCATGTCGCGACTAAGCTCGTAGGGGCTGGTGCTGCCAAAGTTTTTCCACAAGCCCAGCGACACGGCCGGCAACAGAACGCCACTGCGGCCGCAGCGGCGGTAGAAGGTGTCGCCTTTCTCGTAGCGGTTGGCGGCCGCACAATAGTTCAGGGAGTCGAACATAGGCGTTATCGTCGGTCAGTTTTTCAAAATGGATAGAGGTGTGTTCTCTTCATTCCCACCTAAAGGGGATGCGGGCGTGCCGCCTGCTTGTCGGGCACGGGTCAAAACACTCATCGCGCCGTCATACTCTTGCAGCATGACGGCGCGATGAGCATCAGGAACGGAGTTTTTCAATCAAGCTGTTGAACCATCCCTTCTCAGCCTTTTGTTGCCCGTAGCCATAGCCGTAACCATAGCCGTAGCCATAACCGTAGCGACGCATCTTGACATCGGCATCGTTGAGCACTACGCAGAGGTTATTGTAGCGTTTTTCCTTATATATACGCTCCAGCTCAGGCAGGAAGTCGCGGTTCTGCATGCCCACTCGCAGCACGAAGAGGGTGGTATCGGCCACGCGGCCTACGATGTTGGCATCGGCCACGGAATACATGGGCGTGGTGTCGATAATGATAGAGTCGTACTGGTTGCGGAGCTGCGTGACAAGGTCGTCGAAGCGCTTGCTCATGAGCAATTCTGAGGGATTGGGCGGTATGGGACCAGCGGGAATGAAGTCCACCAGCTGAGCGATGGCGGCGGGGCGGATAATGTCTTCAACTTTGGAGTATTCATCGGCCAGGAAGGTGGTCAGTCCGAGTTTGCCGCCAAAGGTCTGACTCAGGTTGCGCTTACGCACGTCGGCGTCGATGAGCAGCACCTTTTTGCCGGCCATAGCCATGACAATGGCCAGGTTGCGCGAGATGAAGCTTTTGCCCTGTCCAGGCGTGGTAGACGTGCACAGCAACACCTGGGTGCTGTGCTGCATGAAGCCCATGCTGTAACGCAGGATGCGGAACGCCTCGACAATGGGAGCGTTGCTGGCCTGGTCGCTGATGAGGGAGGTGGCATCGGCCTTCTTGAGGCGGGGAATTTCGCCCAGCACGGGCACCGACGTGTTTTCTTCCACCTCACGCCGTCCGTGAATGGTCACGTCCATCTGGAACATAATCCACAGAATGGCTGCGGGTATCAACAGACCTACGATGAAGGCTACGAGCATGATGATGCTGCCCCGCGGGCTCACCTTCTTTTCACCAATCGGTCCTTCGACTATGCGCACATTGGCCTCGTTGATGGCCTGCTGCAGGGCTACCTCCTCACGCTTGTTGAGCAAGTAAGTGTAGAGTGCCTCCTTGAGCGTCTGCTGGCGCTGTATGTTAAGGCCTATTTTCTCCTGTTGCGGTGCGCCCGTTACGCGGCCCATGAGCATTTGCTCGTTGGCCTGAGCATCGCGGAGCTCCATTTCAAGCGTCTTGACCACACTCTTGGCCGAGGCGGCAATGGCTGCACGCATCTGCTTGAGTTCACGGTCGAGTTCACGTATCAGTGTCTGCTCCTCGCTGGAGTTCCCTGCCATGCGGTTGCGGTCGTTGAGCAGGCGGTTGTATTCAGCCACCTGTGTGTTGAATGAAGTTGTACCGATGTTGAGGGCGGGAATGAGGTCACGGTCGTTGCTGTGGTCGGCCAGGTAGTCGGCCAGATATTTGGCCACGTTCAGTTGCGTCTCGGCGTTCAGACTTGCCTGGCGTGCTGTCGTTGTCTCTGTGAGCACGCTGCGCGCCGTTTCTTTGAGGTCAATCAGGCCGTTCTGCTGTTTGAAACCGGCGAGTTGGCTTTCCACCTCTCCCAGTTCCTTGCCGATAAGCACGATACGCTCGTCAATGAAGCGAGCCGTGTTGAGGGCCACGCGGTTTTTGTTCTCCACCACATCCTGCTTGTAGGTTTCGAAGAGTTCGTTGAGAATATCGTCGGCACGCTTGACGTGAATGTCGTTGCACGAGATGACGATGAGCGAGGTTTCCTTGTCATATTCGTCAATCGTCATCTCGCCCATGAAGCGCGAAGCCGCCTGACTCACAGTGAGGCGCGTCACCGTCAGTTTCTGGTCGTCCCATGCGCCGAAGCTCTTGCCGCGCACCAGGCAGAGGGTGCCAGCAGGCGTCTGCACCATCTGGCCCAGCTTCACCGTGACATCCTTGAACACACCGTCCTTGTCGTCCACATAGTCGGTGATGCGGCAGGTGTTGTCGTCCACCTTTTTCACCACGAACTGAGAGGAGCGTTTGGCCTTGGCGTCCTTGAAAACGACCTCTACTGGACGTTCGTAACCATAGAGTGCAATGTCGTGCAGCCCCTCGCTGGTCGTCATGTCCACATCCAGCTTAAGTTTCTCCACCACGCGCTGCATGAGACGCTTGCTCGAGAGAATGAAAATCTCATTTTTCAGATTGTCGCCCACGCTTACACCTTGCAGTTCGAGGAGCGTGTTCATGTTGCTGGTGCGGCGCGAGCGGCTGGAGCCGAAGCCCATGGAGTTATCGCTGGCGTCCTCAATCAACATGACACTCTGCCGCAGGAATACGCGCGGCTTGCTTTGCCAATAAAGCCAGCCGATCACCATACAAACGGTCACGCTGAGCAAGAACCATTTCCAGTTGGCAAGAAACTGCGCGAGACACAGTTTGATATCACGAAAAATATTGTCGTTTTCTTCCTTATCTACCAATTGCGGGGTTTGTTGCATCCTTTCAATGTAGTTTTAGGGTGTTTGCTTCAAGATTTGGCGGCGTAACCAAGTGCTACGCCTGTGCCCCTATGTGACTTCAAAAAAACAAAAAGTATAGTGTTTCGGCACGTAGGGCACGGCAAAGGTAACACAAATATATCAGAAATTTACATACCACTCCTGCTTAATTATACCGCAGGCCGCATCCCTACCCTGCGCAGGGTGAAGATGCGACCCGCAAATGTACAGCAGCGTGACAGGCATACTTGGGTGAAAAACGCCATGCCGCCGCGCCTTGTTCAGAACAGATGGTAGACAGCCAGGGCAGCTACGTAGGCCACGAGGGTGGTGTAGACGGCGGTGAAGAGCGCCCACTTCCAGCCGCCGCTCTCGTGCTTGATGGCCACAATGGTGGCAATGCAAGGAAAGTAGAACAGGATGAAGACAAGATAGGCCAAGGCGGCACTCGGCGACATGTTGGCTCGGAGGGCGGCAGCCAGATGGGTGTCAGCGGCTGCGTCGTCCACGTCGACCTCTTCACCAGCATACATCACCGCCAATGTGCTTACCACCAGTTCCTTGGCACCCACACCAGAGAGTATGCCTACGCTCATTTTCCAGTCAAAACCCAGCGGAGCCATCACTGGCTGCACGGCGTGGCCTATGCGTTCCAGATACGACGGTGGGGCCTCGGTTTCAGCCTGGGCTACATGCTCGGTTGGCGGAGCGGGTACGGGCTGCTCGGCGGCACGTGGGAAATAGCCCAACGCCCATATCACCACCGAAGCGATGAGAATGATGCCACCCATCTTCTGCAGATATTGCTTGCCTTTGGTCCAGGTGTGGCGGCACACTGACCGCGCTGTGGGCATGCGGTAAGGCGGCAGTTCCATGACAAAAGGCAAATCGGTGCCTTGCAACAGGAAGCGGCTGAACACACGCGCCATGACCACGGCGGCCAGGAGGCCTAAGGCGTAGAGCCCCAGCAAGACCACGGCACCCTGCGAAGGGAAGAAAGCGCTGATAAGCACCACATAGACGGGTATGCGGGCCGAGCACGACATGAACGGCGTGACGAGCATCGTGACAAGGCGGCTTTTGGGATTTTCGATGGTACGCGTGGCCATGATGGCAGGCACGTTGCAGCCAAAGCCCATCACCATGGGGATGAACGATTTGCCGTGCAGCCCCATGCGGTGCATCAGGCGGTCCATGATGAAGGCGGCACGCGCCATGTAGCCCGTATCCTCGAGCAGGGAGAGGAAGAAATAAAGGATAAGAATATTGGGCAGGAACACGATGACGCTGCCCACGCCGCTGATGACGCCGTCGCTGAGCAAGTCGCGCAGCACGCCTTCGGGTGCGGCATATTGCACAAACTCCGACACTTTCTGCACGCACCAGTCTATCCAGTCCATGGGATACTGCCCCAAGGTGAATGTACCATAGAATATAAGGAAGAGGAGGGCAAAGAAGAGGGGGAAACCCAGCAGGCGGTGCGTCACGACGGCATCAATGCGCTCGGTGAGCGAGCGTCCCTTGCGTGCCTCGTGAGGCTGATAGGTTTCGCGCAGTGCACCTTGTATGAAGCCGTATTTGGCATCGGTCAGGGCGTTGTCGGGGGAGTCGTGCAACTCGTCCTTGATGCGTTGCGTCTCTTCGTAACGGGCTGCGATGAGGGCGTCGTGCTGGGGCAAACGCTCCACGAGTCTGGCAGCCTCGCTGTCGCCTTCCAGAAATTTGATGGCGAGGTAGCGGGTGGAATAGTGCGAGCGCAGTTCCTGGTTCTGCTGGAAAATGGCCTTGATGCGGTCGATGCTGAACTCCAATTCGGCGCCGTGGTTCACGTGAATGTGGCGGGCCAGCGAGGTGTCGCCCATGTTCTCGTAGACGGCAATCACCGTTTCAAAGAGTTCCCTGATGCCCTGCCCCGTACGCGCTGCAGTGGGCACCATGGGCACACCCAGTAGGCGGCCCAGCTGCTGGTAGTCGAGGCGGTCGCCGCGGCGCTGCACTTCGTCGTACATGTTCAGCGCCACCACCATGCGCAGGTGCATGTCGATAAGCTGCGTGGTAAGGTAAAGGTTACGCTCCAGGTTCGAGGCATCCACCACGTTGATCACCACATCGGGCATGTCGTCGAGCAGGTTGCGGCGCACGTAGAGTTCCTCGGGCGAGTAGGCGGTGAGGCTGTAGGTGCCAGGCAGGTCAACCAAGCGGAAGTTGTATTCGCGCATCGGCGTGCCGTTGTCGTCGGCCGAGGTGGTGCAGCTCCCCTGCATGGTGCATGCTGCGCAATGCCCCGTGCAGCCGCCTTGATGCTGCGGGCTGGCAGCGCTGTTGTCAGCTACGGGCACACGCAGGGTGAAGTAGCCCGACTTGGCGTCCACCGTCACGCCGCTGTAGTTGCCCACATGCTCGTGAGCCCCCGAGGCTATGTTGAAGAGCGACGTTTTGCCACAGTTGGGGTTGCCCACCAGCGCCACGGTAATCACGCGACGTCGGTCGGCCGCCATCGTCTTCATGCGGCGTTCCAATTGCAACCGTGCCTCCTCGCATTCGCCGTCATCGGCCTTGAGGGTGGCCAGCGGTGCGGCGGGGTTCAGGCGTTCGTCGTTGCGTGCTTCAGTTTCGCTTATCACCTCCACGAGTTTGGCCTCCTCGCGACGCAGCGAAATCTTATAGCCCATGATTTCGTATTCAATGGGGTCGTGCAGCGGTGCGTTGAGCACCACCTTCACAGTTTTGCCGCGCACAAAGCCCATTTCCACAATGCGTTTGCGAAAGCCACCGTGGCCGTACACCTTCACAATCACGCCGCACTCACCTGTATGTAAATCTGAAAGTTTCATGCTTTTCTAATTAGGTTACTACCCGCTCCGACACTGGAGTTAGCGGATAAGAATGTGCAAAAGTAACACTTGCAACGGCTGCACGACATACCCTTTCGTAGGTATTTTTACTATGGTCTCACGGTAAAAGGGCTGATGAGCGGCCTGCTTGCGGGGATGTTGGGGGCGAAAATGCCCACATCTGCGGGGAATGGCGGGAAAACGCCTATTTTATGGAACGCATAGAAGGCATGGGGCGCACGCCATTATTTTCAAATAAAATGCCCATGCATGAAAATATTTTTTGAAAATAATAAGGCAGCGGCAAAGTGCCTTGTATGCTCGGCAATTTGGGTATTGGATAGGCCATTGGCAGCATGCGCCGCACCCGCTTTTGTGCTGATAATGTTTTGTCTGCCATGCTTATTCCATTAAATTTGCAGTCGTTACAAGGGCGCGCAGCCTTCAGAAAGCGTGCTGCCACCCTTTTTCTTATTTCTTTATCCATGACAAATGCCATCGATTTAGTGGTCGCGCTCAACCCCGACCACAGCGCGTTCAGCGCACTTCTTCAGCAGCTCAAGGCTACGGCTGCGGTACACCATATATATATAGCCACGCCCGATGCCGACGCCGCGGCACCCTATACCGACGAGCATTGCACCGCGCTCCTTACTGACAAAATAACGGGCACGAAGTTTCTGCGCACCGTTTCGCAGAAGGTCAGTGCCCCCTACACCGCGCTCTACCTCAGCACGCACACCCTGCAACCCGGCTACCGCTGCCTGGAACGCATGGTGCAGGCCGCCGAGGCTTCGGGCGCGCTGTTCGTGTATAGCGACCGCCGCGACGAGCAGGGCCTGCACCCCGTCATCGACTACCAGATGGGCGCCTTGCGCGACGACTTCGACTTCGGTTCGCTACTCTTGGTGCGCACGGCATCGTTCACCGCCTTTTTCCAGACGCCCCACAGCCACCGCCTGCGCTACGCCGGCCTCTACGCCCTGCGCCTCTACCTGAGCCGCTGCGGCCAATTGCTGCACGTGAGGGAGCCGCTCTACACGGAAACTGAAACGGACCTGCGCTCCTCAGGCGAGAAGCAGTTCGACTACGTGAACCCGCGCCACCGCGAGGTGCAGCAGGAAATGGAACGTGCCGCCACCGACCACCTCAAGGCCATAGGTGCCTGGCTGGCTCCCGACGAGTTCGACGACCTGCCGCACGACTACACCGACTACCCCGTGGAGGCCAGCGTTATCATTCCCGTTCGCAACCGTGTGCGCACCATTGCCGACGCTGTGCGCAGCGTGCTCACACAGCAGGCCGACTTTGCCTACAACGTGCTGGTGGTCGACAACCACTCCACCGACGGCACGGCCGAGGCGCTGGCCGAGTTTGCAGCCGATGCCCGCGTGGTGCTCATCCGTCCCGAGCGCACCGACTTGGGCATTGGCGGCTGCTGGGACCTTGCCATACGCCATGCCCAGTGTGGCCGCTACGCCGTGCAGCTTGACAGCGACGACCTCTACTCCGCCCCCGATGTGCTTGCCCGCATCGTGGCAGCCTTCACCAAGCAGCGCGCCGCCATGGTCATCGGCAGTTACCGCATGGTGAACTTCGACTTGGAAACCTTGCCGCCCGGACTCATTGCCCACACGGAGTGGACGCCCGACAACGGCCGCAACAATGCCCTCCGCATCAACGGCCTGGGGGCGCCGCGTGCTTTCCGCACCGACGTGCTGCGCCGCGTGGGCTTTCCCAACACCAGTTACGGCGAGGACTATGCCCTTGGGCTCACGCTCTCACGCCACTACCGCATCGGTCGCATTTACGACGAACTCTACCTGTGCCGCCGCTGGGAGGGCAACTCCGACGCCGCACTGAGCATCGACCGCCTCAATGCCAACAACGCCTACAAGGACATGCTCCGCACGCTCGAAATTGAGGCGCGCCGCCGCATGGTGGCCACGTGGAACCATGCCGTCGACCAGCAGGAGGTGGATGCCTTTATCGACAACCAACTGCGCGAGTGGCCCGAGGCTGGCGAACGCTTCGAGGCGCTGCAAAGCCAGGTGCAGGAGCGGGGGTTGGAAATAGAAAATGGCATGCTGGGTGCACAGTTCAACGCAGCCCGCATCGTGTCGACGGCTGCCAACGTCGACAAGAAGGCTCTCAAACAGCGCCCCTGCTTCCTGTGCAGCCGCAACCGCCCAACCCCTCAGCGCAGCCTGTGTGTGCAGGGCACGCTCGAGGTGCTGGTCAACCCCTTCCCCATCCTGCCTCGCCACCTCACCATCTCCACGCGGCGCCACGTACCACAGTCGTTTGCCTGCTTCGAGCACCGCTTCGACGAACTGGTGTGGCACATGCCCGACTACCTCGTCTTCTACAACGGCGCACGCTGCGGCGCCTCGGCCCCCGACCATGCTCACCTGCAGGCCGGAGCACGCGGCATCGTGCCGCTCGAGCGTGACTGGAAACTCTACGAAACGCGCCTCGAAAAGCTCTATCCCGGCAACCGCGACGAGGAACGCGACCTGGAAGAACTGGGCTACGACCCCAAGACGGCGGGCATCTTCCTGCTCAAGGACTACGCCTGCCCCGCCTTCGTGGTGCAGGGACACAAGGGCGGCCATAAGGGGCACTTGCTCATCGACAAACTCATGGCGGCGCTCCCGCTTGAGGAGAAACGCACCGAGCCCGACGTCAACATTCTGGCCTGGCGCCAGCATGGTGGCCCCGGAGCTGACGACTACATTGTCACCGTCGTCTTTCCCCGCCGCAAGCACCGCCCCGACTGCTACTACGCCACGGGCCGCAGCCAGATGGTGGTGAGCCCAGGCAGCATCGACATGGGCGGCCTGCTCATCACGCCGCGCGAGGCCGACTTCAAGCGCCTCACACCCCGCATGGCGCAGTCCATTCTGCGCGAGGTCACGCTCACCGACGCCGAGGTAAGCTCCGTGGTGCGCAAACTGCACACGCCGCGGCCGCGCAAACGTCTGGCAGCCGATGCAGCCGGCGCCCTGCCGCAAACTGAGCCTATGGTGAGCGTGGGCATCATGCAGCGCGAGCGCTTGGAGTTCACGCTACACGGCACCTACACGGCCAAGGGTGGCCAGGTGAGCGGCGCACAGCGCGTGGAGGTGGATGCCGGCGCCGTCAGCTGGAACGGCAGCATCTACCGCGAACTTACCTTTACCCCCGAAAGCGCCGATGCCTCCTTCACGCTGCAGGACGTTACCATCGGCGTGGGCTTCCACTGGCAGCGCAACGAGAACCAGACTTTCCGCGGAAGCCTGCGCCTGCTGGCCGACGAGGAGAAGATTGTGGTCATCAACGAACTGCCCGCTGAGCAGTATCTTGAAAGCGTCATCAGTTCGGAAATGAATGCCAACGCCTCGCTCGAACTGCTCAAGACGCACGCCGTCATCTCGCGCAGCTGGCTGCTGAGCCAAATGGAGCGGCGCCGTCGCCACGCGGGTAATACGGGCAGCTTCTTCAGTTTCGTGCGCCACGGCGGCGAGTTCATACGTTGGCACGACAGCGACGACCACACGCTCTTCGACGTTTGCGCCGACGACCATTGCCAGCGCTACCAGGGCATCACCCGCGCCGCACGGACGGCAGTGAAGCAGGCCGTGGCCGAAACGCGCGGCGAGGTGCTCACCCACGAGGGCGAACTCTGCGATGCACGCTTCTCGAAGTGCTGCGGCGGTGCCACCGAGGCTTACGACTCGTGCTGGGAAAATCAAGACATACCTTACCTGCAACCTGTGCACGATGCCGACCCCGCCAAGCCCCTGCCCGACCTCACCCGCGAGGACTTGGCCGAAGTCTGGATACGCCAGGCACCCGATGCCTTCTGCCACACACACGATGCAGCCCTCCTGAAGCAGGTGCTCAACGACTACGACACCGAGACGCCCGACTTCTACCGCTGGCGCACGGAGTTCACGCAGGAACAGGTGCAGCAGTGGGTGAAGGAGAAACTGGGCGACGACTTCGGCCTCATCACCGACCTGCAACCCGTGCTGCGCGGCCCCGGCGGCCGTCTGGTGAAGCTGCGCGTGGTGGGCACCAAGCAGCAGCTCGTGGTGGGCAAGGAACTTGAGATACGCCGCCTGCTCAGCGACTCGCACCTCTACTCCTCGGCCTTCGTGGTGGAACGCCACGAGGTGAGCGCCGAGGGCGTGCCAGCCCGCTTTGTGCTGTTCGGCGCAGGCTGGGGCCATGGCGTAGGGCTGTGCCAGATAGGTGCCGCCGTGATGGGCAGCCAGGGCTACGACTACCGTCACATTCTCCAACATTATTATAAAGGAGCCGACATCACGCGCCTCTATGAGGAAGGCGAATGAACGCCGCCACCATTTTTTAGGAACTCACACATGAACATACGTATCGGTATGGGCTTCGACGTGCATCGCCTCGTCAGTGGCCGCCCCCTGTGGCTGGGAGGCATAGAAATAAGCCACGCCCTCGGTTTGCTGGGTCACAGCGACGCCGACGTACTCATACACGCCCTGTGCGACGCGCTGCTCGGCGCTGCTAACCTGCGCGACATTGGCTACCACTTCCCTGACAACGATGCGCAGTACGAAATGATTGACAGCAAAATACTGCTGCGCCGCACCATCGAACTGCTGCACGAAAAGGGATGGCGTGTGGGCAACGTGGACTGCACCGTGTGCGCCGAGCGCCCTAAACTCAACCCGCACATCGAGGCCATGAAGGCGTGCCTTGCCCCCATCATGCAGGTCGACACCGACTGCGTGAGCATCAAGGCCACCACCACCGAACACCTCGGCTTCACGGGACGCGAAGAGGGCATTTCGGCCTACGCCGTAGCGCTTATCCAACGCATCTGACCCCTGTTAGCAGAAAGGGCCCAACTATACAAAAGAGGCTGCGCCGTTACACATCGCACGACATGTAACGGCGCAGCCTCTTGCTGTCAGCCGGGAACCGTGGCTTAGTGCCATTGCGTCAGCACCTCCCTTTGCGCCTCGGTCAACCACTCGGCAGCCTGCGGGCAGCGGGCGGCATGCAGCGCCACGTGGCCCATGGTGCGACGCAGGTTCACCTCAATGCAGGGGTGCAGCAACGGCGCAGACGAGGGGGCGGCGGGGCGCACCAGCATCATGTCAATGCCCAACGGCCCGCGGTAGCCTGCATAGGTAGCGGCCAGCACCTGGCAGCAGCGGGCGGCCAAGGCCTCGAGGGCTGCCGCATCGGGGCCGCCGGCATCGGCGAGTTGCTGCATCATGACTGCGGGCGGGGCAAAGCGGTTGCCCATATAGGCTCCCTGCGCGTTGGTGCCGAAGAGCGAGAGTCCCTCGTAGAACACATGGCCAGCGGCATCGGCGCAAAACTCAAGGGCGAAGTTGAGCACGGGGTCATAGTATGGTTCCACCTCCACGCCACCATGCTCTCTGAGCAAACGGCCTATGCGCCCTGCATCGCCGGGCGTGAGCTGGCCCTGCACGGCAAATACGCCCCGCCCGCTGCACGACCACAGCGACTTGACCATCACGCGGCCATGCTCCTGCACCTGCGCCAGCACCTGCTGCAAGGTGGTGCACACCCGTGCCTCCCCCACACTGCCGGGGTACACACGGCGCAGGGCTTGCAGCACCAGTACACCTGTGGCACGGCTGCTCCACTGGCGCAATGCCTGCAAATGGCCGTCGGAGGGCAGGCACGCCGCGGGCGCACCCAGTTTGAGCAAACGCTGCCGCAGCAGGGGGTCCCATCCCCACGGCTCCACGCGCTCCACCTCCTGCCACAGGCCGCGAGGCCAGCGTTTGCCACGCACCCACCGCAGTCCATCGGGGGCAAAAGGCGGTAGTGGCGCAGCCTCATCGGTCAGCCACACCACATCGCCCACCTCAGCCCATAAGGCAGGCAACGCGCCCCAAGCACGGGCCAACTGGCGGGCAGGCACGGTGGGATAATAATAGGCATCAAACGAAGCCAACGCCTCATCGTGCCAAGGATTGAAAACGTGGAGTGTGGGCATAGGCAGGAAGGGGAGGAATGGTGGTAAATGAGAAAATCACAGTGTGCGGCAGCACTCCTTATTATATATATATATATATGGAAGCATGCAAGAACGCGGCGCGTCAGAGCAGGCACTCCATTGCGGTGTACATGGGGCGCAGGCCCTGTGCCTCGTAGAAGGTGCGCGCGCTGTCGTTACCCTGCCACACGTGCAGCGTGAGGTGGTGGCAGTGGCGGCGCACAGCCTCCTGCCGCACGGCCTGCATCAGTGCAGTGCCTACGCCCTGGCCCTGACAGGCACGGTCAACGCAAAGGTCGTCGAGGTAGAAGGTGCGCACAGGGCAGAGCACGCGGCTTGCCTCGGGTTCCTGCTGCTGACAAATGGCATAGCCTGCTACGGGCATTCCGGGCACATCGGCCACAAACACCCAGTGCATAGGGTCGTTTATCAGAGCCAGCAGTTCGGACGCGTCATATTTCTGCCCGATGCCGAAAAGGTCGGGCCTCGCCTCGTGGTGCAGCAAACTGATTTGCGTGAGCAGTTGCAACAGGCGCGGCACATCGGCGGCCGTAGCGGGCCGCAGCGTGGGAGTGGTTATCATAGGCTTGAATGGGATGAAAAGCAATAGCAAGGTTACGCTGGCGGCAGAAGCCGCACACAACGCTGGCAAAGTTACGAAAGGCTGCCGAATAGCCGTGTCCCCCTCCCAGCCTTGTGTCCCAGCCGTGGGAGGTTTTTCCCACGCGGCCTGTTTTTACGGCTCGCCACCCCGCCGAAAATAGATGCTACGTAAAAAATTTTACGAACGACGTGATATTTTTTACGTACGACGTGATATTTTTTACGTAGCATATCCTTTTCCCGTCCCCCCGACCCGAAAACACAACCTTCTTACCATCCTGAATGTCGATGCATTTTGCCGATACATCAGCCTGGCGATCGTCGAGGGTGTAA
Source organism: Bacteroidales bacterium (assembly GCA_004557185.1). Lineage (GTDB taxonomy): Bacteria > Bacteroidota > Bacteroidia > Bacteroidales > Bacteroidaceae > Alloprevotella. The sequence goes on along the minus strand of SFEP01000003.1, from coordinate 51,971 downwards.
ATCTCGCATCTTCGGTCAGACACCCGACTTCTTACTCCCTCAGTTCCAGTGGTCTGATTGATGTTACCGATGCCACTGAACTGACGGCTGCCCGCTGGGAACAGCCGCTTGGTGTATGAAGCGCTTATGCCCGCTCCTCAGCATGCCGCTGGCGGTCGAGTTGCCAGGCATTGAAGATGTTGTGCCAAATGCTATAGAAGCCGCCGGCCAGCGAGCTGACGGGAGTGAGAAAGGTGTAGCCCATCCAGATGGCAAAGACGGTGTTTTTCTGTCCCAAGGCCTGGCACGAGGCAATGGGGGTGCCATAGCGGTGGCCGATGTAGCGGCCTGCGGCAAACTGGAACACACAGGCAACAAGCGACGAAAGGGCGATGGCGAGCAAGAGCGTGGCGGCGCAGTGGCTATGCACAAGGCTGCGCACCGACACGGCTATGGCTATGCTCAACGACACGGCCCAAAGGTAGAAGGCGAGGTCGCGACAGGCGGTGATGCGCTGCAGTAGGCGCGGCCAGAGGAAACGCACGGCCTGCGCCAGCACAAGGGGACAGATGAGCATGGGGAAGACGTGATGCAGAATGAGCAGAAAGGCACGCAGAAACGTCATGCCGGCCTGCGGATGGGCCAACGGCACCATGAGGGGCACCAGCACCGAAACGAGCAGGTTGATGCCGACGGTGTAGGCTATGACAGCCTCACTGTCGCCATGCAGTTTGCCCGTCACTACCGTGGCCGCGGTGGCTGTAGGGCAGATGAAGCAGAGCATGGCCGACTCCATGACCATGCGGGCTGGTGTTTGCGGAAAGCACCACAGCAGCAAACTGAGGCCTACGAACACGAGCCCCTGAATGAGTAGCAACCACACGTGCCAAAGCTGGGGACGCATGCGGCACACGTCGACCTTGCAAAAGGTGACGAATAGCATGCTGAATATCAATAGGGGCTGCACCACCGACACTACACCCGGCATGTAGGGGCGTAACGGCGAAAGGACGGTGAGATGCGACTCAGTGAGATAGGCCACCGCCCCGCCCACAATGGCAATGGGCAGCATGTAGTTTTTGAGGAAGCGCATCAGAGAGGATGGCTTGAGAACCTTGGTAGGCATAAATAGTTAAAGTGAAGTCTTGGTTTGTGTTGTGCTCAGGAGATGGCAGAGAAATTGATCTGACGCTTTTTAAGCAAAGCCAGTTGGCGCCACACTACGGCGTGTTGGGGGAGTTGTTCGGTGGGGTCGGCCTGCAGCAAAGCATCGGCAGCATCGCGTGCCTCCTGCATGAGGTCGCGGTCCTTCACCACATGGGCTATCTTGAGGTCGAAGGGCATGCCGCTCTGCGCCGTACCCTCAAGGTCGCCGGGGCCACGGAGTTTCATGTCCTCCTCGGCAATCTCGAATCCGTCGCAGCTCTCCACCATAATCTGCATGCGGCGACGGGATGTTTCGGCCAGGCGGTCCTTGGTGACGAGAATGCAGTACGACTGCTCAGCGCCGCGCCCCACTCGGCCACGCAACTGATGCAACTGCGCCAGTCCGAAGCGCTCGGCATTTTCCACCACCATAACCGAGGCATTGGGCACGTTCACCCCCACCTCGATGACGGTAGTGGAAACGAGAATGTGCGTGTGCCCCTCTTTGAAGCGACGCATGGCAGCGTCCTTGTCGGCGGGTTTCATTTTGCCATGCACCATGCCCACCTCAAAGTCGGCGAAGATGCCTGTGAGGTCGTTGAAGCCCGTTTCAAGGTCACGCAAGTCCTGCGTTTCGCTTTCCTTAATGAGCGGAAAGACGACGTAGATTTGCCTGCCTAAGCGCAACTGGTGGCGCATGCCGTCGTAGAGCTGGGCGAGGTGGGTCTGGGTGTAATGCACCGTGCGGATGGGTTTGCGTCCCGGCGGCAACTGGTCGATGACGCTGACATCGAGGTCGCCGTAGACCGTCATGGCCAGGGTGCGTGGTATGGGCGTGGCCGTCATGACGAGAATGTGGGGCGGACGCACGTTCTTGGTCCACAGTTTGGCGCGTTGCTTCACGCCGAAACGGTGCTGCTCGTCGATGATGACGAGGCCGAGGTTGAGGAAGCCCACAGTAGGCTCGATGAGGGCGTGCGTGCCCACCAGCAACTGGATGCTGCCATCAGCCACCCCTGTGAGCACCTCGCGGCGCTGCTTGCCCTTCACACTGCCCGTGAGCAGGGCCACTCGCACATCGAGTTTGTCAAGATACTGCTGCAGCGAAGCATAATGCTGCTCGGCCAGAATTTCGGTGGGAGCCATGATGCACGACTGGAAACCGTTGTCGGCCGCCAGCAGGCAGCACAGCAACGCCACCATCGTCTTACCGCTACCCACGTCGCCCTGCAACAGGCGATTCATCTGCCGCCCCGTGCCCAGGTCGTGCCTGATTTCACGCACCACGCGTTTCTGCGCCTCAGTAAGTTCGAAGGGCAGGCATTCATGATAGAACTTCATGAAGTGGATACCCACGCGGGAAAACACGAAGCCCGCCGTGTGCATCTGGCGATGGCGACTGTAACGCAAAATATCGAGCTGCAGGAAGAAGAGTTCCTCAAACTTGAGACGACGCACGGCCTCGGGCAGGGCTGCGGCCGTGGCGGGATGGTGTATGCGATGCAAAGCCTCGTCGAGCGGCAACAGGCGATGACGCTGCAGGAGGTAAGGGGGTAGCGTTTCGGGCACGGTGGCCTGGCCCAACTGCTCAAAGGCACGGTGCACCAACTCGGCCATGAGGCGGGAAGTGAAGCCCTGCTTTTTCATGCGTTCCGACACGTGATAGAAGGGCATCATGTCGAGCGGCTGGCTGGAAGCCTCAGCAGCCACCTCCATCTCGGGATGCGCCAGACTGATACGCCCGTTGAAAAGGGTGGGCTTGGCCAGCACCAAATAAGTAACGCCGCAACTGTAGGTCTTGGTCACCCACTCGGCACGGTTGAACCACACCAACTCCACGAAGCCCGTGCCATCGCTGAAAGCTGCCACCATGCGACGACGGCGCCCCTCGCCCTCCATGCTGAAGTGCATGATTTGCCCTTTGAGCTGCACATAGGGCATGCCGTCCTGCAAATCGCGGATGCGGTGGATGACGCTGCGGTCCACGTATTTGTAAGGGAAACAGTAGAGCATGTCGCGCACGGTTGTGACCTGCAACTCTTGGTTGAGGATGCGGGCACGGGCCGGGCCAACGCCCTTGAGGAACTTGATGTCGGTTTGTAAGGGATCGAGCACGTGGAAGGAAGTGGCTTGATGTAAGGAAAGGGAAAGACCTGCCTGGCAAGCCCTCCCCTTTCTATATATTTATTAACACGCAGCCGTAGGGCTTTACTGCACAGGCAGCACCTCACTGACGCGAAGCACGCGGTGGTGCTCCTCAGGTAGGCCCTCGTAGAGCATATCGTTCTTAACCTTGTTGACAACCTCCTGGCCTGCCAGACGCGTGGCAACGGCAAAGGCAAAATAAGGTGTGGCGGCAGGGCCGGCCGCGGTGATAATGTTGCCATGCTCCACCACATAGGCCTCGGGATGATAAATGCAACCACGCATGCGGGACTGCAGACCAGGGTAGCAGGTCATGTGCTTGCCCGTAAGCAAATCAGCATCGGCCAGCACCAAGGGTGCCGCACAAATGGCTGAAATAAGTGTGCCGGCCATGGCACGGTGCATCAACGTGTTGCGAAGCAGGGAACACTTCATGAGATTTTCTGTGCCCCCCATGCCTCCAGGGAGGACCAAAGCATCGGCATGCAAGACGAAATTTTTGCGGAATACGCTGTCGGCCTTCACCTCCAGGCCATGCGCGCCGTTAACCACACGCTTGCCGTTGACGCTGAGCAGTTGCACTTCGAGTCCACAGCGACGAAGAATGTCCATCGTGCCAAGAGCTTCGATTTCCTCAAAACCATCGGCCAAGAAAATGTAAATCATAAGAAATGCTTATTTGACACCTCTGCACGCGGTCGTCTTCGGCAAAGGGTCTTGGTATTCAACTTTGTTTTACTTACTCAATTATATATTACTACCGCTCTCGTGCAGTGCGCTCATTCAAGGCAACGACGGTAAGCGGCAATCGTGTCTTTTAGTCCCAAATACAGGGCATCGCAGATGAGTGCGTGGCCTATGCTGACCTCATCGAGCCAAGGAATGCAACGGTGAAAGTAGGCCAGATTCTGCAGGCTGAGGTCATGCCCCGCATTCAGCCCCATGCCACTTTGGCGGCAGCAGGCAGCAGCTTCGACAAAGGGGGCTATGGCTGCGACGCGGTCGGACGAATAGGCAGCGGCATACGGCTCGGTATAGAGTTCCACGCGGTCGGCCCCCATGCTCTTGGCCGCGCGCACCATTTCCTCATCTGCATCCACAAAGATGCTGGTGCGTATGCCTGCCTCGCGAAACGGCATCAACACACTTTGCAGGAAATCATGCTGGGCCACAGTGTTCCAGCCATGGTTAGAGGTCAACTGGTCGGGGGCATCGGGCACAAGGGTGACTTGGGCAGGCCGCACCTCAAGCACCAACTGGCAGAAGTCGGCTGAAGGATAGCCCTCCATGTTGAACTCGGTGGTAAGCAACGGCCGCAGACAACGCACATCGGCATGACGTATGTGCCGCTCGTCGGGCCGAGGATGCACCGTAATGCCCTGTGCACCAAAGCGCTCACAATCGAGCGCCACGGCCACCACGTCGGGGTTACTGCCACCTCGGGCGTTGCGCAGTGTAGCCACCTTGTTGATGTTTACGCTTAACTTTGTCATTTGGATAGCGTGCTGAATTTAGAGAATATACGTACATTTGCACGATTTTAGCAAACCCTTATGCCTGTATGCCTTCGTGCTTTACGTAGGCTGCAAGTACGGCGGACAAGGAGTATCAAAATATCTCCACTCCCGTTTTACCGCGCAAAATTAACTCTTTTGCATGTGGGCAAGTTATAATTATCGTTAATAATTAGCCCTACAAGGGCATTTCACATTGTTTTTCCTCCTGTTACCATAAATAAACCGCGTGCAGGCCGTACGCTTGTGGTGGCGGGAAGCGTAGCCTCCGCACCTCGCAGCGGGCAGGCATCAGCAAGCAACACGGACACCGACTCATGACTTACGAACATTTGCGCATTGCCCTGTTTGGCAACATTCATCAAAGCAAGAAGAACCAGTACGTGGCCGCTATTGTGAACCACCTCACGCATTTGGGCGTACAAATCGCCGTGGAGGAACAATTTGCGACTTTCATCACACAGCAGTTGGGTGTGGTTCTCCCCTCCTTCGTGCCCTTTTGCCATCACAAGGGCTGCCAAGCCGACATGGCCATATCCATTGGCGGCGATGGCACGTTCTTAGGCACTGCGGCCAAACTTGCTGGCACGGGCATCCCCATTCTGGGTATCAATACGGGGCATTTGGGTTTTCTGGCCGACGTGACGCCCGAACACCTGGCTCCCGCCCTCGATGCCCTTTGCCGCGGCGACTACGTGGTGGAGGAGCGCTCCATGCTGGCTGTGGAAAAGGACGGCCGCCCGTCGGACTTCCACCCCTATGCGCTGAATGAGGTAGCGGTGCTCAAACACGACAACTCATCGCTCATCGAAGTGAGCACGTACGTCAACGGCCTTTTCCTTACAGACTTTCTGGCCGACGGCATCATTTTGTGTACTGCAACAGGGTCCACGGGCTACTCGCTCAGTGTGGGCGGCCCCATCATTGTGCCCGGCACCGGCACGCTCTGCCTGTCGGCCGTGGCTCCCCACAGCCTCTCGGTGCGCCCTGTGGTGATGCGCGACGATGTGGAGATACGCTTGAAAATACGCAGTCGCAGCGGGCGTTTCCTGCTGACGGCCGACGGTAAGAGCGAGAGCCTGCCCGACAGCACCACCATCACGCTGCGCAAGGCCAACGTCAGCACACCCGTCATCAAAATTGACCACAAGGACTTCTTCGGCACGCTACGAGACAAACTGAACTGGCGAGGCAGCAACATCAAACGGCAGGACTCTTGTGCCGCGGGCGAAGAATAATAGCCGCTCATGCCAGCCCTGGCATTTTCAGCCTTTTTACTCCTTTATATATATAGCACAGCCGTGACTACACGCCCTATACTGCACATCAGCCGCTACCTTTATCGCCAACTCTCAGGGCATCACCTGCAAGTGATGCTCAACATTGGCATTGGCACCACGCTTGTGCTACTTGATTTGGCCATGGTGTGGGCCACCAAGACCACGGTCGACATTGCCACGCACCAGTCTACATTCACCACCCTGCCACGTGCCCTTGCCTTGCTGGCACTCATCATGGCGTTGCGCCTCGTGCTGGGCCTCAGCATGCGGTGGATACGGGCCATTCTGGGCGTCAAGGCGCTCAACACCATGCAGCGCTACATCTTCGGCCGCCTGCTGCGCGGCAGGTGGGAGGCGTTGCGCCGCTTTCACACGGGCAATCTGACCAACCGCCTGGAGCAGGACGTGCGCGACGTGGTCAACTTCACCACTGAGAGCATTCCGCTTTTCGTTACCACCTTCCTGCAATTCCTCGGCGCCTTCCTCTTCCTCTTCTTCATGGATCGCACGCTGGCCGTCATCGTGGTGCTGGTGGTGCCGTTCTTCATTCTTTCGAGTAAGCTCTACGTGAAACGCATGCGCCGCCTCACACACCAGGCACGCGACCTCGACAGTTCCATACAGTCCATCATTCAGGAAACGTTGCAGCACGCCCTCGTCATCAAGACGCTGCAACGCGTAGCGGCCACGCTGCAAGGACTCACGGTGCGCCAGCACGAACTGCACCGCTGCATTCTGAAGCGCACCCGTTACTCCACCATTTCTTCCACACTGCTCAACCTGGGCTTTGCCACAGGCTACTTCGTCACCTTCACCTGGGGCACGCTGAGCCTGCAACAGGGACTTATCTCCTACGGCGCGTTCATTGCTTTCATTCAACTTGTAGGTCAAATTCAAGAACCCGTGCGCAACCTTTCGCGCTTCATTCCCATTTTTATTAATGCCTTCACGGCGGCCGAACGTTTGATGGATCTGGAGGAGATACCTCAGGAGGATGCAGGGCGCGACGTGCAGCTCACGGGGCCGGTGGCCATCGAGGTGTCGCAACTTGACTTTGCCTACGACAAAGGCGAGCGCACGATTTTCCACCACTTCAGCCATACCTTCCCCGCGGGCAGCGTCACCGCCATACTGGGCGAGACAGGTTCGGGCAAAACCACACTCATTCGCTTACTGCTGGCGCTCACCCACCCCACTGGCGGCCGCATCACACTGATCGACGGTGAGGGTCAGCGACATGAAACGGCAGCCCACCTGCGCACCAACTTCTGCTACGTGCCGCAGGGCAACACACTCTTTTCGGGAACCATACGCACCAACCTGCTCATGGGTAACCCCGAGGCCACCGAAGCGCAAATGCAGCAGGCGCTCCGAGATGCCTGCGCCGACTTCGTGTTCCGCCACCCCAAAGGGCTCGATGCGCCATGCAGTGAGGCAGGCGGCGGCCTGTCGGAGGGGCAGGCGCAACGCATTGCCATAGCCCGCGCCTTGCTCAACACGGGCTGCATCCTGATTTTCGACGAGGCCACCTCGGCCCTCGACGCTGAAACCGAGCGTAAGGTGCTGCAAAACATAGCCCGCGCACGGCAGCACCAAACCATGCTCTTCATCACCCACCGCCCCGAGGTGATGCGCTACGCTTCACACCAGCTGCACATAGAGTAAGTTCTCCTTATATATAATATGGAGTATGGCGGCATCAGGCTGCGCCGCCCTTCAAGCAGAACCCAACCAATCACATCAACATTCATCACTCACATCATGCTACACTTCAAACTGCTGTCCGCCTTGGCATTCGTTTGCCTGCCGGCTGCCGCAGATACCGTGAACGAACTCGCGGTCACGCACGTCGACTCCACGCTAAGCGACGTTGCCCGCACGCCCCGCAAGGTGGGCCAATTCTTCCAGCAAGCCAACCCATCCATCAAGTTCGGTGGCTACATCATGACCAAGTACTCCATCAGCGACCGTAGCGGCCAGAAGTCAAACGGCGGCTTCGACCTCCGCTTCGTGCGTCTGTATCTGGACGGACGTATGTTCAACGACTTCTACTACAAAGTGCAGATGGAGGTTAACGGTGCACCCGGCAACGACAAAGGCCCGCGCATTGTCGACGCCTTTATCGAATGGCAGAAGTTTGCCTTCTTCAAGGTCAAGATGGGTCAGTTCAAACGTCCCTTCGGCTTTGAAAACCCCTACAACCCCATCGACGTAGGCTTGGGCAGCTATTCACAGGCCACGTTGAAGCTGGCCTCCATCAACGACCGCTGCGGCGAGCACAAGAGTTCGGGTCGCGACCTCGGCGTACAATTGCAGGGCGACCTCTTCAAGGCACCCGACGGCCACCACTGGCTGCACTACCAGGTGGGCTTCTTCAACGGACAGGGCATCAACCACACCGACAAGGACAATCACAAGGACCTCATCGGCGGTTTGTGGATAAGCCCCGTGAAGAACCTGGCCATCGGCGGCTTCGGCTGGAATGGCAAATACACCAACGAGAGTTACAAGTACGACGAGGCAAATCCGCAGCTGCCAAGCGTGAAGCGCGTTCGCTGGGGCGTAGGTCTGAAGTATGAAGACAAATGGACCGTGCGCGGCGAATACATGAGTTCGGTGGGCGGTGTCACCACCTCAGCCTCGGCCGCCGACCGCAGCGACGCCTGGTATGCCACCCTCGGCGTGCCCGTAGCCAAGCGTGCCAAGGTCTATGCCCGCTACGACTGCTACCGCGATGCCAAAACGTGGAATTCACTCATCACAAACTACGGCCTGTCGGGCAACTACGTTCTGGGTAAGAACTTCGTGTTCCAACTGAACTACACCTTCACCGACAACCGCGCCGCACGGCATGCCGCCCTGCCCAGCGATTCGCACTACAACACCTTCGACGTGCAAGTGACGGCCCGCTTCTAATCAGACCTCTCCCTACAAGCATCCGCCATACCCCTTGGGGTGTAGCGGATGCTTTTGCATGTGACATTGAGGCTGACCCTCGCCAATGTCATGCGCATGTGGCAAACCTTGTCATATAAGGTGCTCAGAGCATAGTTATTTGCGCATTTGGCTCAATTCGGCACTTGCTGTACTTGCATGAGCAAAGGCAAATAAGTACTTTTGCAACCTCAAAACACCCTAATTCACACATTATTGTGCACGTTATCACCCGTTTCAAGCCTTGCACGGCTGGGTCTTTCGCCCTCACCTGCAAGCTCAAGTCTTTCCTGTCAGGCCTTCTTGCCAAACGCCAACGGGCGCTGGCTCTGCTTGCCATGACAGGGAGCATGGCGCTCATGCCACTTCACGCCCACGACCTTGGTGAAAAGCCCTGCCTGGCGACCGACAGCATAGCCCGCCAGGCCGACTGCGACAGCGTGGCATCGCTGGCGACCGACAGCACACAGCCGCGCCGCGGGGTCATGAAACGTTTGTACGACTACTTCCGCAACTCCAACAAGCCCAAGCCGCAGAAGCGCATCGACTTCGGTGTGCTGCCCGGTCCGCACTACTCGGCCACCACGGGGCTGGGACTGGGCATCATGGCCACCGCAACCTACAGCACCGACCGCCTTGACAAGGCACTGCCCCGCTCCAACGCTTCCGTCTTCACCGACATGACCACCAAGGGCTTCTTCCTGGTGGGCGTCCTGGGCAACCACATTTGGCCCAAGGAGCGCTACCGCCTCGACTACAAACTGACGCTCTCCACCTTCAGCACACAGTTCTGGGGCATAGGCTACGAAATGGCCGATGTCGACGCCAATGAAACCAACTACCGCCGCAACCGCGTCAACGCCATGGCGCGCTTCATGTTCCGCATAGCACCAAAAACCTACTTCGGCCCGCTCATCAACTACCGCTACATGCAGGCCAAGGACATCGCCGCTGGCAGGGAACACCTGTGGCAGGGGCAGGCCCTGCGCATCAATGCCAAGACGGTGGGTGTGTCCTTCACCTACGACTCGCGCGACTACATGACCAACGCCTCACGCGGCCTGTTCATGCAAATAGACCAAACCTTCACGCCCCGCTTTCTGGCCAACGGGCGAAACAACTTCAGCACCACCGAGGCCACGCTGGCCAAATACATCAAGGTGTGGAAGGGCGGCGTGCTGGCAGGCGAGTTGCACGGTCAGTTCAACTACGGCCACACCCCCTGGGCGCTACTGAGCGAGGTGGGCTCCAACAACCGCATGCGCGGCTACTACGAAGGGCGCTACCGCGACAAGCAACTGGTAGAGGGGCAGGTGGAACTGCGACAGAACATCAGGAAGCGCCACGGCGTAGCCCTGTGGGTGGCAGCGGCCAACGTTGCCCCAAAGGTCAGCGAGATGGCTTTCCGCAAGACCCTTCCTAACGCAGGCATTGGCTATCGCTGGGAGTTCAAGCACAAGGTGAACGTGCGCATCGACTACGGCTTCACGCGCCACGGCGGCGGCTTCATCTTCTGCGTCAACGAGGCTTTCTGAGCCTCCAGTACCTATCGTCAAAATCAACACAACAAGTCATTCGGCCCAGCGCACGGTGCCACGTCACTGCGGGTGTAAACGCCACCGCACGCCAGCCATTCAAACACCTTATACTACAATGAAGAAAACCTTTTCAATCCTCATGCTGCTACTCTGCCTCGCTGGCACGGCACGCGCTATCCCCTACTCCCCCGAATACCTGCAAACGCACGGCGAAGAGGGCACAATGGAATACATCCGCTTCGGCAACTTCGACCAGTGGCTCGTGCGCCACGTCAAGGAGAGCGGCATCATAGGCGGCGACACCAAGACGCTCTACCACATCGCCCCCAACGGCACGTGGAACAACAACAACCCCTACCTCGGCACCGGCGGCACGCCTTGGGCCTGCTCCAACGTCATGGCCAAGGTCTCGGGCATCACCAAGACCAACGTCAGCGTCTACCGCGACACGCACCCCGGCCACGGCTACTGCGCCAAGCTCTACACCCACCTGGAAGAGTGCAAGGTGCTGGGCATCGTCAACATCAAGGTGCTGGCTGCCGGCTCCATCTACCTGGGACAGACGCAGGAGCCCATCACCAACACCAAGAACCCCATGAGCAAGCTCAACGCCGGCGTCAAGTTCACCAAGCGCCCCACCGCCCTCGTGTTCGACTACAAGGTGAAACTCTCCGGCCAGCCCAACCGCGTCAAGCAGACGGGATTCGGCAAGCCCTCCACCGTGGCAGGCAAGGACATGCCCGACGTCATTCTCTACCTGCAAAAGCGCTGGGAGGATGCTCACGGAAACATCTATGCCAAACGTGTGGGCACCATGGTACGCCGCTTCATCTCGAACACCGACTGGGTGAACAATGCACGCTTCCCCATCTACTACGGCGACATTACTAAACTGAAAATTTACAACTCCGCATGGGCTCTGACCTCGGGCGAAAACACCAAATACGCCAAGAACTCGAAAGGCAAGATGGTGCCCGTGAAGGAAGTGGGCTGGGGCAATGCCAACGACACGCCCACCCACCTCGTGCTGCAGTTCGACTCCTCGCACGGCGGTGCCTACATAGGCAGCGTGGGCAACACGCTCTGGGTTGACAACGTGCGTCTGGCCTACTAAACCACTACGCACACCCACCACTACGACACACATGTCCGCGCCACTCCCGCCACGGGGGCTGCGCGGACATGCTTTTTATATACTGCATAACAGCCATTTCCACACGAAATTCATAGGCCTAATGCAACGCCCCGCGGGTAGCCTATACGTGATAAAAGGGCCTCGAATATTTTCAAAAAAAAACAGCCACACTTGAAAATTTTTTTTCAAGCCTTGAAAAACTTTTTTCATGCCTTGACAAAATATTTTCAAGCCGTGGAAAAATTTTTTCCAGCGTCGCCATTCTTTTTTGAAAATATGTAAGGCCGCGGGAGTGCCTTTCCTTATGATTGATGTGGGGGCGACAACGCCAGGCACCCGCCACCATGCGGGGATGAAAGCAGGGAAATGTATGGACCACCAAAAACGCCATTTATGAAAAGGATCGAATGCCATGTGAGAGGAACGCTGCCCCGCACACAACTTTTACCAGCGGCCGACGCTGCCGAACGTTTTGCCACACAAGGTTGACAATAACTACTGAAGCGTATGTGTTTGAGGCTGATTGACCTATAAAAAAGATTAACATTTACATATTTGCCGAAAACTATAAGGTAGGGAAAAGTTTTTTTACTCTAACTTTGCACACGAATTAGTGTAGGCATGCATGTAAAAGATGCTTTTTTACACAACTGAAAACAAACAAAATCTTACATAAACCCAACCACACATGAAGAAAATCGCTTTATGGATGATGACTGCCGCCCTGCTGACAGGCTGCGGCAAATCACAACAAATGCCCGAAGCCAACAAGGATTTCGCCGTGGTGACCGTGCAGGCCACCACCGCCGATTTGGAAACATCATACCCCGCTACCATCAAGGGTATGCAAGACATTGAAATACGCCCCAAAGTGGGTGGCTACCTCACCAAACTGCTGGTGGACGAAGGCGCCTCGGTGCGCAAGGGCCAGCCCCTCTTCCTCATCGACAGCGAAGTGTATCAGGCTGCTGTGAAGCAGGCCGAAGCACAAGTGCGTGTGATGAAAGCCAACGTGGCTACGCAGAAGCTGACGGTGGAGAACAAGCAGATGCTCTTCAAGCAGAACATCATCTCAAACTACGACATGCAGATGGCCAAAAACACCCTGGCCTCCTACGAAGCACAGCTGGCAGCCGCCGAAGCACAGCTGATGAGCGCCCGCGACAACCTGCGCTGGTGCACGGTGACGGCTCCTGCCGACGGCGTGGTGGGCATGATTCCCTACCGTGTGGGCAGCCTGGTGAGCGCATCGAGCGCACAACCCCTCACCACCGTGTCGAGCATCAACCAGATGTACGTGTACTTCTCGATGACCGAAAACCAGCTGCTCGCCCTGACGCGTGAAAGCGGCGGCGTGCAGGCAGCCCTGAAGAACATGCCCCAGGTGCGCCTGGTGCTGTCGGACGGCACGGAGTTCGGCGAAACGGGTACGGTGAGCACGGTGAGCGGCGTGATTGACCCATCCACAGGTTCGGTGCAGATGCGTGCCACCTTCAACAACGCCAGCCACCTGCTGCGCTCGGGCGCCACAGGTTCGGTGCTCATACCCACCCACGCCAACAACGTCATTCTCATTCCGCAGAAGGCTACGTATGAAATTCAGAACAAGCGTTTCGTTTACGTAATGGGTGCCGACAAGAAGGTGACCTCGCGCGAAATTCAGGTGCTGCCGCAGCACAACGGCCAGCAGTTTGTGGTAACCTCGGGTCTGAAGGCAGGCGAACAGGTTGTGGTCGACGGCGTGAACCAGCTCACGAACGGTATGACCATCAACCCCATCACACCCAAGCAGGCCACCGACGCCCAAAACAAGGCCAAGGCCGACCTGAAGGACGGTAAAACTCCTTTCAGCAAATAACGGTTCACTAAAAAACGACTCTTTTCCACGTTCTGTGCCTTACGCCCCAGGACTACACCCCGAGGGCGCAGGCGGAACAGAAATTCTACCAGTCAACCTCACCAATTATGCAATTAGACAGATTTATCAACCGTCCGGTGCTGTCCACCGTGATCTCGGTGGTTATTGTCATCCTTGGTGTGCTGGGTCTTGTGTCACTCCCCATCACCCAATATCCCGACATTGCGCCCCCTACCATACAGGTGAGCACCACCTACACCGGTGCTAACGCCCAGACCGTGCTCAACTCCGTGATTGCCCCGCTTGAAGAGCAAATCAACGGTGTGGAAAATATGGACTACATGAGTTCGACGGCTACCAACACGGGTAATGCCACCATCGACATCACCTTCAAGCAGGGCACCGACCCCGACATGGCAGCCGTGAACGTGCAGAACCGCGTGGCCAAAGCGCAAGGCTTACTGCCCTCCGAAGTCACCAAAGTCGGTGTGATTACGCAGAAGCGCCAGAGCTCCATGCTTATCATATTCTCCGTGGTCGACGAGGAAGACAAGTACACGCCTGACTTCATCGAGAACTACGCCAAGATTAACATCATCCCCCAAGTGCAGCGCGTAAAGGGTGTGGGTGACGCCATGGTGATGGGTGCCGACTACTCCATGCGTATCTGGCTGAAGCCCGAGAAGATGGCTGAGTACAAACTCATGCCCTCCGACATCACCTCGGTGCTGGCCGAGCAGAACGTAGAGGCCGCTCCCGGTGCCATCGGCGAACGCGAGAACCAGACCTTCCAGTACACGCTGCGTTACCGCGGCCGACTGAGCGAGGAGAAGGACTTTGAGAACATGGTCATTCGCTCCAACCCCGACGGTACCATCATCCGCGTGAAAGACGTGGCCAAGGTGGAACTGGGCCGCAGTACCTACTCCTTCAGTGGCCGCGTAAACGGTCACCGCTCGGTGTCGTGTATCGTGATGCAGAGTGCGGGCTCCAACGCTACGCAGGTGGTGCAGGACATCCAAGCACTGCTTGAGGAAAGCCGCGCCAGCCTGCCCGACGGCCTGACAATCCGCGAAGCACAGAACGTGAACGACTTCCTCTTCGCCTCCATTCATGAGGTAATCAAGACCCTTATTGAAGCCTTCATCCTCGTGTTCATCGTGGTGTTCATCTTCCTGCAGGACATGCGCTCCACAATTATTCCCGCCATTGCCATCCCTGTAGCCTTGGTCGGCACATTCTTCATGCTCTACCTCATAGGCTTCTCGCTCAACCTGCTCACCCTCTCAGCCATGGTGCTCGCCATCGCCATTGTGGTGGACGATGCCATCGTGGTGGTGGAAGGCGTGCACGCCAAACTGGACCAGGGCTACACCTCTGCCCGCAAAGCCTCCATTGACGCCATGCGCGAACTGGGCGGTGCCATCGTGTCCATTACGCTTGTCATGATGGCCGTGTTCGTGCCCGTAAGTTTCATGTCGGGTACGGCCGGTACGTTCTACCGCCAGTTCGGCTTGACAATGGCCATCTCCATCGGTTTCTCGGCTCTGAACGCCCTTACCCTCTCGCCGGCCCTTTGCGCCATTCTGCTGAAGCCGCACCACAAGGAGAACGAGGAGGAGGCGTCGCTCGGCGAGCGCATGAGCATTGCCTACAAGGCTGCTGGCCAGACCATGCTGCAACGCTATGCCGAAGCCATCGGCCGCATACTGCACCCCGGTGTCACCGTGCTGCTCATCGCAATAGCCATTCTGGGCATGATTTTCGGCCTGTTCAACTTTGAGTCGCACCCCATACTGGCCAGCGTGGCTACCGTGGTGGCTCTGCTGGGCTTCATCGGTCTGACCACCGAGAAATTCAAGAAGGCTTTTAATAATACGTACGAACGCATCCTGCAGAAGTACAAGCAGCAGGTGCTGGGCTTCATTCAGCGCCCCTTCCTCTCCATGGGCATCACCGTGGGCTTCATTGCCCTGCTCATCTTCCTCATGCAAATCACACCGACGGCCATGGTGCCCAACGAAGACACGGGTACCATTATGGGTGTTGTGACGATGCCACCGGGCACGTCGCAGGACCGCACAGAAGCCTACCTCGTAAAGGTGGACAGTCTGGTGCGCTCAGTGCCTGCCGTGCAACAGAGTACGATGATTTCTGGCTACTCCTTTATCGGCGGCCAGGGTCCCTCCTACGGCTCGTTCATTGTGAAACTGAAGGACTGGGAGGAACGTTCGCTCGCCGAAAGCTCGACCGTGGTGTTCGCCAGCCTGTACTTGAACTCACGCGATGTGTTCAAAGATGCACAGGTGCTCTTCTTCCAGCCGCCTATGATTACGGGTTACGGTGCCACGAACGGCTTCACGTTTAACCTGCAGGACCGCACAGGTGGCGACATCAACAAGTTCTTCAGCGTGTCCAAGGAATTCCTGGCCGAACTGGTAAAGCGCCCTGAAATCGAGTCGGCACAGACGAACTTCAACCCGAACTTCCCCGAGTACATGATCGACATCGATGCCGCCAAATGTAAACGCGCCGGCATCTCGCCGCAAACCATCCTCGCCACACTGCAGGGTTACTACGGCGGTCTGTACGCTTCGAACTTCAACCGTTTCGGTAAAATCTACCGTGTCATGGTGCAAGGCGAACGCAGCGAGCGCGCCAACTTTGAGAGCCTCTATAAAATAAAGGTACGCAACGGCGACAGCATGGCCCCCATCACGGAGTTCATCACCATCTCACCGAGCTTCGGCCCCGACAACATCAACCGCTTCAACATGTTTACGTCGATAGCCATCAACGGTAACCCCGCCACAGGCTACACCTCAGGTCAGGCCATTCAGGCCATACAGGAAGTGGCACAGCAAACGTTGCCTCAGGGTTACTCCTACGAGTTCTCGGGACAGTCGCGTGAGGAACAGTCATCGTCGGGCAACACCACGGCCATCGTGTTTGTGCTCTGCTTCGTGTTCATCTACCTGCTGCTCTCGGCGCAGTACGAGAGCTACATCCTGCCCTTCTCCGTGCTGCTGTCAGTGCCCTTCGGTCTGGCTGGCTCGTTCATCTTCATCCACGCCATGGGTGGCTTGAACAGCATCATTCCCATCTTCGGCGAGGCCGCCAACAACATTTACGTGCAGATTGCACTCATCATGTTGATGGGTCTGCTTGCCAAGAACGCCATTCTGATTGTAGAGTTCGCCCTCGACCGCCGCAAAATGGGCATGAGCATCACATGGGCCGCTGTGCTGGGTGCAGGTGCCCGTCTGCGTCCTATCCTCATGACCTCACTGGCCATGATTATCGGTCTGCTGCCCATGATGTTTGCCTTCGGCGTTGGTGCCAACGGTAACCGCGCTCTGGGTACGACGGCCATCGGCGGTATGCTTATCGGTATGATACTGCAAATCTACATTGTGCCCGTACTCTTCGTCATCTTCCAGAGCCTGCAGGAGAAACTCACGCCTATGCACTGGGACGACGTGGAGAACAGCGGCGAGGCCGTTTCTGACATCGAACAGTATTCTAAATAAAGCACTGCCCAAGGCGGGGGTACGCCCCTAACGGAGAGCTACCCCCGCCCAGCAGGTTTTCCTACTCAAAATACATCCTTACAGATGAAGCATTTTCTCTATATCATAGGTTGTTCGGCTTTGCTCACAGGCTGTAACCTCTACAGCCACTACGAGAGGCCCGAGTCTGCCACGAAAGACATTGACAAACTTTATCGCGACACGACGGAGGCTTATGCCACCGTGCCGGCCGACACCGCCAACTTCGGCAATACGCCCTGGCAGCAGGTCTTCACCGACCCGCAACTGCAGGCACTTATCCAGAAGGCGCTCGAGCAGAACACCGACCTGCGCAGCGCCGACCTGCTGATAGAGCAGGCAAAAGCTGGCCTCAAAGTGGCACGCCTGGCCTACTACCCCACCCTCGCCTTTAACCCGCAAGGCACGGTGTCATCGTGGGACTTTGGCAAGGCCACGAAGACTTACAGTTTCCCCCTGAGCGCCAGTTGGCAGATTGGCCACATTGGCCAATTGCGCAACGCCAAGAAGCAGAGCGAAACGCAGCTGCAGCTCTCCCGAGAAGCCAAGCAGGCTACACGCACGGCCATCATAGCCGCCGTAGCCAACATGTACTACACGCTGCAGATGCTCGATGAGCAACTGCGCACCACCAAAGAGACGGTGAATATTTGGCGTGAAAACGTGCGCACCATGGAACTGATGAAAACCGCTGCCATGACCACAGAGGCAGCCGTGGGCCAGAGCCGCGCCAACTTGCTGCAACTCGAAGCCTCGGTGCCCGCACTCGAGTCGAACATCCGCCAGACGGAAAACGCCCTCTGCGCACTGCTACACGAAACGCCGCACCCCATCAGCCGCGGCGTCTTCAACGCCGATGGCTTCCCCTCTTCCTTCTCTACGGGTGTTCCGGCACAGCTCCTTTCGAACCGTCCCGACGTTCGCGCCAAGGAGATGCAGTTGGCCAATGCCTTCTATACCGTGAACGCGGCCCGCGCGGCCTTCTACCCCAGCCTCACCATCAGCGGACAAGGCGCATGGACCAACAACGCCGGCGCCATCATCAACCCCGGCAAGATTCTGGCCTCGGCCGTGGCATCGCTCACGCAGCCCATCTTTGCCAACGGTATGTTGCGCGCCAACTTGAAAGTGTCGAAGTTACAGTTGGAGGACGCCCAACTCCAGTTCGAGCAGGCTCTGCTCAACGCTGGGCAGGAGGTAAGCAATGCCCTCATGCAGTATCAAAGCGCCACCGCACAGGAGGCCACCATGCAGCAGCAGGTTGCCACGCTCACCCACACCCTGGAGCAGACGCAACTCCTCTTCAAACACACCAACAACACCACCTACCTGCAGGTGCTCACCGCTCAGCAGAGCCTCATCCAGGCACAGCTGTCGCTCATCTCCTATAAGTTCGACAAGGTGCAAGCTGCCATCAGCCTCTACCAGGCTCTGGGCGGCGGCCGCGAAGCATAATACAATCTATTTACTATGATAAGTCCATTAGCATACGTCGACCCCGCTGCTAAAATTGGCGCGAACGTCGAAATCGGCCCTTTCGCCTACATTGAGAAAGGCGTTGTCATAGGTGACAACTGCGTTATCCGTGCACATGCCAGCATTCTCGAAGGCACCATCATGGGCGACAACAACATTATTCACGAGAATGCCGTACTCGGCTCCACACCGCAGGATTTTCACTACGTAGATGGAGAAACCACCTATCTGAAAATTGGCAACAACAACCACATACGCGAAAATGTGGTGATAGCACGCAGCACCTACAAGGACAAAGCCACCGTCATAGGCAACGACAACTTCCTGATGGACCGCGTACACGTATGCCACGACGTGAACATACATAACAACTGCGTGGTAGGAATCGGTGCCTGCATTGCCGGCGAAAGCGAACTGCACGACGGTTCCATCCAGAGCAACGGCGTGGTGGTGCAACAGCATGTACGCGTAGGACGCTATTCACTCATTCAGAGCGGTTGCCGCGTGCAGAAGGACGTTCCGCCCTACATCATTCTGGGTGGTAACCCCGCCGCCTACCACGGAGTCAACGCCGTAGTGCTGCGCCACTTCAACGTGAGCGAACGCATCCTCCGCCACATAGCCAATACCTACCGCATCATCTACACCGGTAACTTCAGTCTTGAAGACGCAGTCATCAAAATTCCCGAGCAAATTCCCATGAGCGAGGAGATACAAAAGATTCTCGACTTCATCAAACTTGCCAAAAACGGCATCGTGCGCCAACTCAAAGAAGACTGATTGCTCAACGGCAAACACGCCCTTCACCAAGAATATTCCTTTCACAAAGCACACTCCCTAACCGAGGACACGCCTTCACGAAGAGCACTCCTTTCGCAGAGCACGCTACCCTCACAAAGAATATTTCTTGACCTCAACCTACGGCTCCCCGCACCTCACACAGCGGGGAGCCTTTTTTCATGCCCCCCCCCCTCACAACGCCACATTGACACGCCTCATCCAATTCCACTAAAATGTGAAAACCACCTTCCCTATCTGGCCATGCACGCTCCCGTTACGGACAGCCGCCTGGTGCATTGCACACGGCCGTGGGCAACATTGCACACGGCCATGGACAACGTTGCACACGGCCATGGACAACGAACAACACCTGTTCAGTGGACGGATTTCGCCCTTGCCGAAACGTCAAAACGTGGCATAGGAACGGGCAACAGGCCGGCAGGTGCTCTGATGCTGCACGCCCACAGCTATCTGGGCGGTAGAGCTCAATCACAGGCCATGGATAGAAAAGGTCGGATGAGATCCAACGTTACCCATGTAAGCCACTTCTATCCTTTCTACAACGCACGAATGAGATGCCTCACATGCCCAGCAAAACCATCCGAAACACGCTGAAAGAGGCATGGAAAGAGCGCTGACGAGCACTTTACGAATATTTTTTTGAAAAAAGAGGGTGCAAGGTTTGGTGTTTATAGAAAAGTTGCTACCTTTGCATCGCGTTTGAGAAAGACGCGCAAAAACGGAACTGGAAGTTTGGGTGAGTGGCTGAAACCACCAGTTTGCTAAACTGACGTACGGGTTTACCGTACCGGGGGTTCGAATCCCCCAGCTTCCGCATCACGGCGCTTTCATCTAATGGTTAGGATACATGCCTCTCACGCATGGTATACGGGTTCGATTCCCGTAGGCGCTACCACACTGCTTGACACGACATTTGTCGCGCCAAGCAGTTTTCTTTTATATTGCATTCAACCCAAGCCGCACACATGCAGGGGTATCCTTTCGCCCTACACTATCTTTGGATAAGTTAGGCGGCGGCTCGGAATGAAAAATGCAAATCTTGCAGCTTTGCATTTTGTCCTCCTTTCGCCTTACACTATCTTTGGATAAGTTAGGCGGCGGCTCGGAATGAAAAATGCAAATCTTGCAGCTTTGCATTTTGTCCTCCTCTCACCTTGCATTATCTTTAGATAAGATAGGCGGCGGCTCGGAATGAAAAATGCAAATCTTGCAGCTTTGCATTTTGTCCTCCTCTCGCCTTGCACTATCTTTGCACACAAATTATGCATCATAGCATGCAACGACTGCCCTTGAAGGCATGCTTAGCACTCCTTATATATTATAATATGGAGGTGCGTGTGCACCAAGGACCATAAACCAAACAGCATTGAAACGTATCAAACGAAACTGGAACATACCCAAAGGACAACCTCTTACGGACTTCGACAAACGCATTCTTGAATTCCAAAACAGAGGTGAACTTGTGCCTACACGCCAACTCATCAAAACTCCCGAGCAGATAGAAGGCATACGGCGTTCAGGCGTAGTCAACACAGGCGTACTCGACTTGATTGAGAAAGAAATACATGCGGGCATGAGCACCGCAGAAATCGACAAGCTTGTTTACGACTACACGGTGGCACACGGCGCCATTCCTGCCCCCCTCAACTACGAAGGTTTTCCCAAGAGCGTGTGCACCAGCATCAACGAAGTGGTATGCCACGGAATTCCTTCAGAATACGACATTCTGGAAGAGGGCGATATCATCAACGTTGACGTGAGCACCATTCTCGATGGCTATTACAGCGATGCATCACGCATGTTTATCATTGGCCAGACTTCTCCCGAAAAGGAAAAGCTTGTGCGCGTCACTCGCGAATGTCTTGAAATCGGCAAGGAAGCCGCACGCCCTTGGGGGTTTGTGGGCGAAATCGGCAAGGCTATCGAACGACATGCCCGCAAGAACGGCTTCAGCGTTGTACGCGATTTGTGTGGACACGGCGTAGGTTTGGAGTTTCACGAAGAGCCCGAGGTAAACCATTACAATACGCACCACCACGGCATGCTCTTAGTGCCTGGTATGGTTTTCACCATCGAACCCATGATCAACATGGGCACGTGGGAAGTCTTTATTGACGAGGAAGACGGTTGGACCGTTGTCACGGAAGACGAGTTACCCTCTGCACAGTGGGAACACACGTTCGTCATGACAGACACCGGTTTGGAAATCCTTACGCATTAACCCAGCCTCGCGCCCTTGTTAAGTTTCCACATGACTACACACTCAACCACACTCCCCACCCCAGAGAAACCTGTCTGCATCCTGGCCATTGAGTCAAGTTGCGACGACACCTCAGCAGCCGTGATGCGCAATGGACTACTCCTAAGCAACGTCACAGCGAGTCAGGCTGTACACGAGGCTTATGGCGGCGTTGTCCCCGAACTGGCCTCGCGAGCCCACCAACAGCACATCGTCCCCGTAGTGCACGCAGCACTGAAGCAAGCCGGTGTGAAACGCGAAGAACTCTCAGCCATAGCCGTCACGCTGGGCCCTGGCCTCATGGGCTCGCTGCTTGTAGGCGTATCATTTGCCAAGGGCCTCGCCATGTCGTTGGGAATCCCTCTCATCGAGGCCAACCACTTACAGGGGCACGTGCTGGCACACTTCATAAAAACGCCCGACGAGCCACACACCGTGCCTCCCTACCCATTCCTCTGTCTGCTTGTGAGCGGCGGCAATTCACAAATTGTAAAGGTAAACGCCTACAACGACATGGAAATCCTGGGCCAGACCATTGATGATGCGGCTGGCGAAGCCATGGACAAATGCTCCAAAGTAATGAACTTAGGCTATCCCGGAGGCCCCATCATCGACCGTTTGGCACGAAAAGGGAACCCCAAGGCTTTCGCATTCAGCAAGCCTCATATCGCGGGATTGGATTACAGTTTCTCTGGACTCAAAACATCATTCCTATATTTTCTACGCGACCAGCTCGCCACTGACCCTGATTTCATAGCCCACCACCTTGAAGACCTCGCAGCCTCGCTCGAAGCCACAATCGTAGACATTCTCATGAAGAAACTCGACTTGGCCGTCAAGCAAACGGGCATACACCACGTAGCCCTCTCGGGAGGCGTTTCGGCCAACACAGCCCTTCGCGACGCCTTTAAGCAGCGGGCCGACAAGCGTGGTTGGAACATTTACATACCCAAATTCTCCTACACTACCGACAACGCCGCCATGATTGCCATCACGGCACACCACAAATTTCTTGACAAGGACTTCTGCCCGCTGGACAAGCCCGCCTACTGCCGCATCAGCAGCAAGACCAAGTTGCAATGAACCACGGCGACTACAATAAGAAAACAACAAACTGAATAAACCCCATTTCATACCATCCCTATGGACTTAGACCTCAAACTCGTAAGTAAAGAAATCAATGAAATCATGTGGCGCGAGAGCGTAACGCTTTCTACCGCCGAAAGTTGCACCGCCGGCCGCATCGCCAGTGTGATAACGGCCGTTCCTGGCAGTTCGAACTACTACAAAGGCGGTCTCATCTGCTACGCCGACGAAGTAAAAGAAAACCTGCTGAAAGTTGACGCACAGGTCATTGCCGAACAAACTCCTGTTTGCGAAGAAGTAGTCAAGCAAATGGTGGTTGGCAGCAACGAACTCTTCGGTACCGACTACGCTGTGGCCATCAGCGGCTACGCTGGTCCTGGCGGTCCCGACGGCGGCAAGGCTGGCGTGATTGTTGGCACAATCTGGATAGCCGTTGGCAACAAAGACCACATGGAGACGCGCATGATTGAAGAGGACAACGGTCGCGACAAAAATCTCGCCTCGGCCACCTCTGCGGCCATGCACATGCTCCTCGATTACCTCAAGGACATCTACGCTTAAGGCGCTACGAGCCACACATCCCCATCCGCCTCCCGCATTGCAAACGCCATGCGGGAGGCTTATTCGCTCTTTATCTGCACATGCCATACAAAAAAGTGAAGTGAAATGAGCAACAACACTTTGCCGTTTGCAAAAAAGGTAGTACTTTTGCAACCCGAACGCGGGAGTGTCTACTGGCGGTAAATATAAGAATACCACCCCAAGATTACGCAACAACAACTTCTGAAACCCGACGCAGCAGTTCCAACTCCCCCAATCGCATCTATTTCAACTACGAAACAAAGCGAAAGCAATGTCTAAGATTTGTCAAATTACAGGAAAGAAAGCCATGATTGGCAACAACGTTTCGCACTCGAAGCGCCGTACCAAGCGTTCGTTTGACGTAAACTTGTTCACAAAGAAGTTCTACTACGTTGAACAGGACTGCTGGATCAGCCTCCGCATCAGCGCCGCAGGTCTGCGTCTCATCAACCGTATCGGCCTCGACGCAGCGCTCAGTGCAGCCGTGGCCAAAGGATATTGCGACTGGAAAAACATTAAAGTAATCGGATAAAAGCCAAGCAGGCTTATGCAAAGTGGATTTGCGCACGTAACACAAACGCTGCCCCACGAGCAAGCCGAATGGTTCCTATAACAAGTAGACACAACAATGGCTGGAAAGAAAGCTAAAGGCAACCGTGTGCAAGTAATTCTTGAGTGCACCGAAATGAAAGAGAGCGGACTGCCCGGAACATCGCGTTACATTACCACGAAGAACCGCAAGAACACGCCGGACCGCCTTGAACTGAAGAAATACAACCCCATTCTCAAAAGAATGACCGTTCACAAAGAAATCAAATAAGCATAAACTACCATGGCAAAGAAAACTGTTGCAACTCTGCAGGAAGGTAAGACTGACGGCCGTTCATACACGAAAGTCATCAAAATGGTCAAGAGCCCCAAGACGGGTGCTTACATCTTCGATGAGCGTATGGTACCCAACGACGCCGTTAAAGATTTCTTCAAGAACTAAGCAATGCGCTGCGTCACGCAGCCAAGCATACCCTTCCCACCGCACCGCCTTATTCCATGAGGCGGTGCGGTTTTCCTTACTGCCTACAACTCACTCCACGAACTTCACAACTTATACCTCATGGACATGCTGCACACCCTCCTGCTCTACTACCTTTTGATTATCAACCCGCTCACCTTTGCCATCTACGGGGTCGATAAATGGAAAGCTCGCCACGGCAAGCACCGCATAGCAGAGTCAACGCTCCTGATGTTAGCCGCTGTTGGCGGGAGCATAGGAGCATGGGCTGCCATGTACACCTGGCGACATAAAACCCAGCACAAGCAGTTCTCTATAGGCATCCCCGCCATTCTGGTACTGCAACTTGCCCTGTGCTTCGCACTGCATGGGTAACATGCATAAAGAAGACACATCCTTTTCCAGTACAATAACTCAGTCCCGTTCTAACATACAGCTCGTGGTTGTAGGGAATTGAGCCTCCATCTTTAATATCCTCCAATCCGCAACTACTCTCATAAGAATGATACAGAGGTGAAAAAGGGCGGGAAGGCTGAAAAAAAGAGACACAATGCGGCAAAAAAATAAGCGTAAAGGCTCAAGGAAGAATAGCATCGTTTTTATATACAAGTTTAAATAAAAGAAAGAGGCTGCGTCGCACAAATCTCTATACGATGCAGCCTCTCTTCATGTGTTGATTGAGGAATAGAGGGGGAGCGCAGGCAACTAAACCCAGCGGCTCATGGCCTGCTGTAGTTCCTGAGCCTTTTCGGCAGCAACCTCTGCAAAATGCTCGCTGCTGTCTGCGAAGATGATTCCGCGCGAGGAATTCACAAGCAGACCGCAATCGGCATTCAGACCGTAGTGACATACATCATCGAGTGAGCCGCCCTGCGCACCAACACCCGGTACGAGCAGGAAGTGGTCTGGCGCCACCTTGCGCACACGCTCAAACAACTTGCCCTGCGTAGCACCCACTACATACATCATGCGGTCGGCACCCGCGCCCCACTGCTGCGAGGTCTCGAGTACGTGTTCGAAGAGGCATTTACCTTTTGCATCCTCCAACATCTGGAAATCGTGCGAGCCGGGGTTGCTGGTCAGTGCCAGGAGCACCACCCATTTGTCCTCATACTGCAAGAACGGCGTCACGCTGTCCTTACCCATATAAGGTGCCACTGTGAGCGCATCGGCCGTATGTTCACCCTCGAACATAGCCCGCGCATAGAGTGACGACGTGTTGCCTATATCGCCGCGCTTAGCATCGGCAATGACAAACTGGTCGGGATAGTGACTCTTGATGTAAGCCACGGTGCGTTCATACACCTCCACCCCCGCAGGGCCAGCAGCCTCGTAGAAAGCCAGATTGGGCTTGTAAGCCACGCAGAAAGGGGCAGTGGCATCAACAATGGCGCAGTTAAAACGGAAAACCGCATCATCCTCGCCCTGCAAATGCTTGGGCAATTTCAACGGGTCAGTGTCAAGCCCCACGCAGAGGAAAGACCGTTTGCTGCGAATGTTCGCGATAAGTTGTTGTCTGTTCATGATATATGATGGTTTTACAGTGACATCCTGTTTTCTCAGCACCACCTACAAACAAGGCAGTGCGCGGTGCAGATGCAAAAATAAGAAAAAGCAGCGAGTGCAGCTCCACCACCGCCCCGACTTTACACTCACCCTACGCACGGCCCCCATCATCTCAGCCCCAACCCACACATTCAGCGCGGAAGTGAAGCCCTCCCACCTTATGAGTGCGATGGCTCGCCATGCCGTGGAATCCCCATAAGGAGACGATAACACTGCCATATTTTCAAGAAAAATGCCCACGCTTGAAAATTTATTTTCCTGCCTTGAAAAAGTTTTTTCAAGCGTTGAAAAAATATTTTCAAGCGTTGGAAAAAATTTTTCAAGGCATGGCAATTTTCTTGGAAATAATTGCGTGGCTCAGGAGTGCCTTGTCGGTTTGATGGTATGGGGTGGACAAACCCCACGCACCAAGGCCGAAATAGAAAATGCGGGAGGGATTCGTTTTGTTCTTAACGGGGGTTGTGCTACCTTTGCATGCGGAAAACCAGACCGTCACGCCCGTACCTACTTTTGGCCTTGGTGGCGGCCTGCCCAAAAGCCACGCACACACCTATAATATATAAGGCGTGCGAGCGCGGCCTCAACCCCAACTATTTCGTTAAGCCCAAAGGCCAACGCGAGCAAGCTTAACGAGAAATGGCACGAATAAAAAACAAAAATACTACATAGACGCCATGTTATCAGACAAAATCAAATCGCTGCTGCAGGAAGTGGCCACGCTCGAGGCTCATGACGCACAAGAGTTGGAGAACCTCCGCATCAAATACTTGAGCAAGAAAGGTATCGTCAACGAGCTCATGGGTGAGTTCCGCTCCGTGGCTCCCGAGCAGAAGCGCGAAATCGGCATGTTGCTCAACGAACTGAAAACGGCCTTGCAAGAGCGCATCAACACGCTGCGCGCCACACTGGCTACGGCCGAGGATGACTTGAGCGACCTCGACCTGACACGTACGCCCTACCCCATCCGCTTGGGCACACGCCACCCGCTGACCATCGTGAAGAATGAGATTATCGACATCTTTTCCCGTCTTGGCTTTGCTATGGCTGATGGTCCAGAAGTGGAGGATGACTGGCACGTGTTCGGCTCGATGAACTTTGCCGACGACCACCCCGCACGCGACATGCAGGACACCTTCTTCGTGGAGCAGCACCCCGACATCGTGCTGCGTACGCACACCAGTTCGGTGCAGAGCCGCGTGATGGAGAAGACACAGCCGCCCATCCGGGTAATATGCCCTGGCCGCGTTTACCGCAACGAAGCCATCTCGGCCCGCGCCCACTGCTTCTTCCACCAGGTGGAGGGACTCTACGTGGACAAGGATGTGAGCTTTACGGACCTCAAGCAGGTGCTCCTCACCTTTGCCCGTGAAATGTTTGGTGCCGACACGAAAATCCGTCTGCGTCCCTCTTACTTCCCCTTCACCGAACCGAGTGCAGAAATGGACATTTCGTGCAACATCTGCGGCGGCAAGGGCTGCGGTTTCTGCAAGCACACTGGCTGGGTGGAGATTTTGGGATGCGGCATGGTCGACCCGAACGTGCTTGAGGCTAACGGCATCGACAGCAGCATCTACAAGGGCTACGCCTTCGGTATGGGTGTAGAACGCATCACCAACCTGAAATACCAAGTGAAGGACTTGCGTATGTTCTCCGAGAACGACGTGCGTTTCCTTGACGAATTCATGGCAGCCAACTAACTGTGACGCGCACACAGCGTGCGCCAATATTCCAACGGGTCGCACGGCACCGAAGCCTGCGACCCGTTCCTTCTATCTACACACCACGTCATGAGGGCACGACTCTTCACGCCATCCTACTGCTGCATCCTGGCAGCCAACTTCCTGCTCTATTTCGCATTCTGGCTGCTCATCCCCGTTTTCCCCTTCTATCTGAAAGAGGTGTACGGGCTGCCGGCTGGCGCGATAGGCGTCATTCTGAGTTGCTACACGCTGACGGCGCTCCTGGTGCGTCCGTTTTCGGGCTATCTGCTCGATGCTTTTGCCCGCAAACCCTTGTACTTGCTCTCCTACGCCTGCTTCACGGTGCTCTTTGCGGGCTACGTGGCGGGCGGTGCTTTGGTGCTGTTCATCCTGCTGCGCACGCTGCACGGACTGGCTTTCGGCACTGTCACGGTGGGAGGCAATACACTCGTGGTCGACATCATGCCCTCGGAACGGCGGGGTGAGGGATTGGGATATTACGGTCTGACCAACAACCTTGCCATGAGCATTGGCCCGATGGTGGGTTTGTTTCTGCATGGCGTGTTGCCCTATCACTGGATATTCACCCTTAGCCTGCTGGCTTCAGCCATCGGATTTGTGGCAGCTCTGTGTATCCACGCACCGGCCAAGCCTCGGGTGCAGCGCCCACCCATCTCCCTCGACCGTTTCATCCTGCTACGTGGCATACCCGCTGGCGTGGCGCTCATCCTGCTCTCCATTCCCTACGGCGCCACCACAAACTTTGTGGCCATGTATGCCAGAGAGATAGGGTTGCACGTGCCCACGGGTTTCTTCTTCGTACTGCTGGCGGGAGGTATGGGCGTGTCGCGCATTTTTGCGGGAAAATATGTAGACAAGGGTTATGTAACGGAGTGCATCCATTACGGTTTCTACCTCGTCACGGCGGCTTTCCTGCTGCTGGGGTGCTGCCGCTACCTGAGGCCAGCCTCGTCAACCCTGACCGCCATTGTCTTTTTCCTTGTACCCGCCTTGCAGGGCGTAGGCTTCGGCATCATGTTTCCAGCCTACAATTCGCTCTACATCAACCTGGCTCCCAACAACCAGCGCGCCACTGCCACCGGCACCTACCTCACCTCATGGGACGTGGGCATAGGGCTGGGTGTGGTGAGCAGCGGCATGATAGCCCAGCAGGCTGGTTTCCACACGGTCTACCTCACCGGCGCGTTGCTGTGCCTCGTGTCGATGCTCTTCTTCGACCATTACGTCACCCCGCATTACCGCCGCTACCGCCTGCGATAAGGCAGTACAACACAGGGGCGTATCCATTTTTACAGTTCCCTACGCAACCACAACTACATGAACAGTTTCCTACTCTTTTCCCGCCTGCGGGTTTTCCTTGAAACCCTTTTTCAAGACATCGGCATGAACCTGCTGTGGAGCCAACGCTTCACACAGCTCACGCTCATCGTACTGCTCTTTTTGGTATGCCTGCTGTGCGTGCTCCTGCTGCGCCGCATGGCCATACCCCGCATCCTGCACCTGGTGAAAAGCACTTCGACCGAGTGGGACGACTACCTCATCAACCGGCCTGTGCTGAAGGCGCTGTTCCACATCGTGCCCAGCGTATTGGTGTACAATCTGCTGCCGCTTTGCTTCGACCACCCCGACACCCGCATATTCTTCTGGACCAACCGCATCGTGCAGGCCGTCATAGCCTGGAACATCGTGCATCTGCTCTCGGCCATTCTGAAAAATGTGAGCACGGTGTGCACATCCAAAATAAACGAACACCAGTTTGTAGGCATCCTGCAGTTTGCCCGCCTCATGGTGCTCATCATCGGCAGCATCATCACGCTCTCGCTGCTCATTGGCCTCGACCTCCTACGCCTTGCCACAGGCTTAGGTGCTGCTGCCACGGTACTCATGCTGGTGTTCAAGGACACGATACTGGGTCTGGTAGCGGGCATACAACTTTCGAGCAACAAAATGCTGAAGGTGGGCGACTGGGTCACAATTGAAAACCGCGGTATCGATGGCGTGGTGGAGGTAATCTCGCTCACTACTATCAAGATACGCAACTTCGACAATACCATCTCAACCATTCCGCCTTACAACCTGGTGAGCGAATCGTTTCAGAACTGGGACGGCATGCTGCGTATGGGCGCCCGCCGCGTCAAGCGTTGCCTTTTCATTGACGTGCGCAGCATACGCTTTGCTACCCACGAGGAGCAGCAGGCCTGGGCTGAGCAAGGACTATGTGACGCTCCGCAAGAGGGCGCACAGCCCCTCACCAACCTCACCCTTTTCCGCCAGCACATTGTGCGCACGCTCTCGGCCGACGCCTCCATTTCATCCGACCAGTGGGTACTGGCACGTCAACTCAACCCCACCGCGCACGGATTGCCTGTCGAGGTGTGGTTCTACGCCAAGAACACAGAGTTTGTAGCCTACGAGGAAACCGCATCGCGCTACATGGAAGCATTCATCGCCGTAGCGCCAAGTTTCGGTCTCGCGCTCTATCAGTATGCTCCCGCCCCGCTTCAGGCATAAAATGCAGCATGCCATTCTGCGCACAACCAGTGTTCTGGCAACGGCACGCGCCCCGCTCCAAGGGCATAAAAAGCGCAGGGCACACCCAGTAAGGCGAAAAAAGCAGTATGCCAATAGTTCATTTACCATTTTAATCATTACATTTGCACCTGCATTGCGGCAGTAGCTCAGTTGGTAGAGCATTAGCTTCCCAAGCTAAGGGTCGCGGGTTCGAGCCCCGTTTGCCGCTCACAGTCCCCCAGGGGCATTATGGCGGTCATACAGCCCCGCAAACAGGACAACAGGTGCTTCTACACTGACCATGTACGCTATGACATTCATTATTATAGCAATTACACTTTTCGGCCTGTTCCTGATAGCCACCGAAACGGTTAATCGCATGAACAAGGCTGCCGTGGCCATGTTCACCGGGGTTTGCTGCTGGCTGCTCTATGTGTATCACGGCCCGATGTTTATTGTCAGCGAACATCCCGTAGAATTCGTCTCCTACCTCACTTCTCACCCCATCACGCTGCGCAGCGTGAAGGAGTTTATCGCCACCCACATTTTTCTGGGCTATGTGGCACAATGCGCAGAAGTCGTACTCTTCTTACTGGCTACCACCTCCATTGTCGAAGTGCTCAACAACAACGGCTGCTTTGACTTTCTGACGGAATGGCTACGCACCCGCCAACCCAAGAAACTCCTGTGGTTGCTCGCGGGTCTCACCTTTTTACTTTCGGCCAACCTCGACAACCTCGCCACCGTGGTGCTCCTGCTCGGCATTGTGCATCCTCTTATCAGCAACGAGCGCGAGCGGCGCATCTACAGCACTGTCATCGTGCTGGCTGCCAATTGCGGCGGTGCCATCACGGTGATTGGCGACCTGACGAGTTTAAGGTTATGGACAGCCGGCCTTGTCACACCTACGGCCTACTTCATGTGGCTGGTGGTGCCTGTATGCGTGGCCCTCATCACCACGTTGCTGCTCATGATGCACACGCTCCCCACACGCATCCAGCTTGTCAACACCACCCCGCCCTACCGCGGCGACGACACCCTGCTCACACGTCCGCAGCGCCTGCTCATGCTGCTCGTAGGCATCGGCGGCCTGTGGTTCATCCCCACCTTCCATCGCATCACCTTGCTGCCGCCCTTCCTGGGCGCACTCTGCGTGCTGGCCTTGCTGTGGATTGTCAATGAACTCTGCAACCGCACGCTGCTGCAAAGCGACCTCATGGTACGTAAGCGCACCCCCTTGGCTTTGCAGTACGCCAATTTGCAGAACATCCTCTATTTTATTGGACTCACGCTAATGTTTGCAGCTCTCACCGAGACGGGTGCCCTGCGCATGTTGCTGACCTTCATCCATGAACACGTGCCTTGCGACTACGTCATTGCCCCTGTGCTGGGAGGCATCTCGGCATTCTTGGGCAACCTCCCCGTTGTGCTTGGTAGCATCAGCCTGTTCCACCCCTACGAGGCTGCAGGCGCCATGGGCAGCATTGCTGGCGGCAGCAACTTCTGGCCTTTGCTCAGCTACACCACAGCCATGGGCGGCACACTGCTTTCCACTGGCACCATTGCAGGCCTTCTGCTCATGCGCATGGAGGGAGTGACCTTCTCCTGGTATCTTCGCCACATCACACCGAAGGTATTGGCCGGCTTCGCTGCCGGTTTGCTGGTACTCTCCGCAGCCATCTGCCTATTCTAATGTTCACTGCTGTAAAAATACTACTAACCACCACATAAACTCTCAGACTATGGGAAAAATCAGATGCATTGGCGTATTGACCTCGGGCGGCGACGCACCAGGCATGAACGCAGCCATTCGCGCCGTCACACGTAGCGGCATTTGCAACGGCTTCAAGATAAAAGGCATATACCGAGGCTACGACGGCCTCATCAACGACGAAGTCAAGACTTTCACAACCGAAGACGTAAGTAATATCATTCAGACAGGCGGCACCATACTGCGTACAGCACGCAGCAAAGAGTTCCAAACACCAGCTGGCCGTAAACGCGCCTACGAAACGCTCCGCAAGGAAGCCATCGATGCCCTCATTGTGATTGGCGGTAACGGTTCGCTCACAGGCGCCATGACGCTGGCTGAGGAATATGACTTCCCCTGCATCGGTCTTCCTGGCACCATCGACAACGACCTCTACGGCACTGATAACACCATCGGCTACGACACCACACTCAACACCATCACCGATTGTGTCGACAAAATACGCGACACGGCCACCTCACACGAGCGCATCTTCTTTGTGGAGGTTATGGGTCGCGATGCTGGCTTCCTGGCACAGAACAGCGCCATTGCCGCAGGTGCTGAGGCTGCCATCATTCCCGAGGATTCCACAGGCTCCGACCAGCTCATCAAGTTCATGGAACGCGGCATTCGCAAGAGCAAGAAGAGTTGTATCGTGATAGTGAGCGAGAGCCCCAAATGCGGTGCCATGTACTACGCCAACCGCGTGAACGAGGAATATCCGCAGTTCGATGTGCGCGTGTCCATCCTCGGCCACCTGCAACGCGGCGGCCGCCCCTCTGCCCGCGACCGCATTCTTGCCTCGCAGGTAGGCGTGGGTGCCATCGAGGCACTCGTGCAAGGCCAGCGCAACGTGATGGTTGGCATCCGCAACAACGAAGTAGTCTACGTGCCCTTCATCGACGCCGTCAGCAAGCGTAAGGCCATGGACAAGAAGCTGATTAAAGTGCTTGACGAACTCTCCATCTAAACCAAAATACCCACAAGCCACACAGGGCGGCACGGCGCATCACGCATTCCGTGCCGCCCTTGTTTTGTAGGCGGTGGGTCAAAGTTTAGCGGACAGTAATAATTCATATCACCTGTTCATATCTTTCCATCGCCTTGGGTTCTGGCTGCAGAACAGCCATGTCTGACAGCAAAGACAGAAGGAAGTCGATCCAATTTTACTTGCTCACATACAACATATAAAGGATTTTTAAGAAAGCAGATTTTCATAACAGAATAAGACCTTCCCGTTTCAAGATGCCGACTTGTGCGTTGCCACGGAGGCGTAACAACGTTGCCACGGAGGCGTAACAACGTTGCCACGGCGGCATAACAACGTTGCCACGGCGGCGTGGCAACGCACAAGTCAGCATCTTGAAATGGGAAAGTGCCCCACAGAAACAGACGGAAGCGTGGGCTGTACGCAGCAGTTGGGCAAACGGGATGTGTGGAGGCGCACAGAAGGATATGTATCTGGGGCCATAAACACTTCTAACCACCTACTGCCAACCGTGAGTGATATGACTATACCGCGACCTGTCGAAAAAGTACATTGTTTTATTTTGCCCTGCATGATGTTTGCGCTATCTTTGCATAAAATAGGCTGCGGATCTTTTTTCCCGCATATCGTAACCATGCGGCATAAGTGCATACAACCTGCACAGCACCTTAATTTATGCCGATACTGCAAACTTGATTTTAACCCGCTTAATCTACACAATAGATACATGAAAGGTATTGTTTTGGCCGGCGGAAGCGGCACGCGCCTTTACCCCATCACAAAAGGCATCAGCAAGCAACTCATCCCGATATTCGACAAACCCATGGTATATTACCCCGTATCGGTGCTGATGCTTGCTGGAATACGCGAAATACTGATCATCTCCACGCCACAGGATCTGCCTGGCTTTAAGCGCCTGCTGGGCGATGGCTCTGACTACGGCGTCAAGTT
This sequence comes from Bacteroidales bacterium, assembly GCA_004557185.1. Taxonomy (GTDB): domain Bacteria; phylum Bacteroidota; class Bacteroidia; order Bacteroidales; family Bacteroidaceae; genus Alloprevotella. The sequence continues at coordinate 18,214 of SFEP01000003.1, read as the reverse complement.
GGAATATGCTGAGCAACCCTCGCCCGATGGTTTGGCACAAGCCTTCCTCATCGGCAAGGAGTTTATAGGCGATGACAGCGTATGCCTGGTGTTAGGCGATAACATCTTCCACGGCAGCAACTTCCGACACATACTGCGTGAAGCCGTGCGCACCGCAGAACAGGACCACAAGGCTACGGTGTTTGGCTACCGCGTGAACGACCCCGAACGCTACGGTGTAGTGGAGTTTGACGCTGAGGGCAACTGCATCAGCATTGAGGAGAAGCCCGAACAACCGAAATCGTCGTATGCCGTGGTGGGCCTCTACTTCTACCCCAACAAGGTGGTGCAGGTGGCCGAAAGCATTAAGCCGTCGGCACGCGGTGAACTGGAAATCACGACTGTAAACCAGCGTTTCTTGGAAGATGGCGAACTCATGGTGCAGACACTCGGCATTGGCTTCGCTTGGCTCGACACGGGAACGCACGACAGCCTGAGTGAGGCATCCACCTTCATTGAGGTGATAGAAAAGCGCACGGGCCAGAAAATTGGCTGCCTCGAAGGCATCGCTCTGGAACAACGTTGGATTACGCCGCAAAAGGTACGAGAAATTGCACAGCCCATGTTGAAGAACGGGTACGGCCAATATCTTATGAAGCTGGCCAACAAGGCTCTCTGACGCTATCGTGAACGCATTCACATTTACCATTTCACAGTGGTAAATATTTGATAAACAACAAGGTAAGTTGTCTTACCTCAACCAATATCGCAAGAAAACCTCATGACCATTGCTATTGATTTTGATGGTACGATTGTAGAGCATCGCTACCCCGCCATTGGCAAAGAACTCCCCTTTGCCACTGCCACCCTGCGCCAACTCATGAAGGACGGGCACAAACTTGTGCTGTGGAGCGTACGCGAGGGCGATTTGCTGCAGGAAGCGATTGACTGGTGCAGTGAGCGCGGCGTAAGATTCTATGCCGCCAATGCCGACATCGATGAGGATGCCAACGACAAGCCTGGGTCGAAGCGCTACAGTCGCAAACTGAAAGTCGACCTCTTCATTGACGATCGCAACGTGGGCGGTTTGCCCGACTGGGGCGCCATCTACCAAATGATTTCGCGCCGCATCACATTCGAACAATACATGCAGGATCTCGCCTCCCCCAGCGAACCCGAAAAGAAAAAAGGCTGGTGGCCCTTCTAAGGCACATACAACCCCAAGCAAGCCACCTCAAGCAAACTACCACATGAAGATACCAACCGCACGACAATTCAAGGAGTTAGACACAGCAACTATCAAGGCTGAAGAAATCACTTCACTCAACCTTATGGAACGTGCCTCCACGCAAGTCACACACTTCATCTGCAACCAGTACACCGACAAGAACAGACCCGTCGTGGTGTTCGCCGGTCCCGCGGGCAACGGTGGCGATGGCTTGGCTGTGGCGCGCCAACTCGTGGTGCGAGGGTATGCTAACGTACAGGTATTCCTCTTTAACACCGGACACACGCTGAGCGAGGACTGCAAGGCCAACGCTGAGCGTCTGCAAAGCGAATGCCCCAACGCTACCTTTACGGAAGTGACGCAGCAATTCGAAGCACCGCAGTTTGACCAGCGCCCCGTCATTGTGGATGCATTGTTTGGCACAGGGCTTAACAAACCGCTCTCGGGCGGATTTGCAGCACTCGTGCAGTTTATCAATGCCTGCACACCCGACATTGTAGCCATTGACGTGCCGTCGGGACTAATGTGCGAGGACAACACACTCAACTCCCACTCCGCCATTGTCAAAGCGCGCCACACGGTAACCTTCCAACTGCCGAAACTCGCCATGCTGCTGGCCGACAATCAGGAATATGTGGGGCAGTTGCACATCGTCAACATCGGTCTCACAGCCGATGGCATCGCACGCCTCGAAACCCCCTATCACATCATGGAGCGTGAGGAAGTGAAAGCCTTGCTGCACCCGCGGTCTGCATTTGGCCACAAAGGCACATTCGGCCACGCCATGATTATTGCAGGAAAGTATGGCATGGCTGGCGCAGCCGTACTGGCAGCCAAAGCATGCCTTAAAGGCGGTGCGGGCAAAGTGACTGTGCACACGCCGCGCCGCAACAACGACATACTGCAGACCGCTGTTCCCGAAGCCATACTGCACCACGATGAGGACGAACTTATTTTCACGACCCCCATACGCCACGCATCGTACGAAGCACTGTGCATCGGACCAGGCATCGGCACCGACAAGCGCACAGCTCTGGCCTTGATTGAACAAACCAGCCATGCCGGCACGCCCCTGCTACTTGACGCCGATGCCATCAACATATTCGGCCATCACAAGGGCTGGATTGCACAAATTCCGAAGAACACCATCCTCACGCCACACCCCGGAGAACTACAACGACTGGGAATTTGCAATGCCGACTCATACAGCATTTTGCTCGAAGCCATCAACCTGGCCACACGCCACCAGTTCATCGTAGTGCTCAAGGGCCATTACACAGCCATCTGTTCGCCCGACGGACATGTACACTTCAACCCCACGGGAAACTCGGGCATGGGTACAGCCGGTTGCGGCGATGTTCTTTCGGGGCTCATCACGGCCTTGCTGGCACAGGGCTACGCTCCGTTCGACGCTTCCCGCCTGGGTGTTTATCTGCACGGACTGGCAGGCGACATAGCAGCTGCACAACTTGGCGAGTACTCCCTGACGGCAAGCGACGTACTTGCAGCACTGCCCGAGGCTTTCAAGCAAATACAAGCCGAATAATCCTCATGTACACAATACGGCGGCCACACCAGCTCACGCTGTAAAACCACCGACACACTCCAATCTACGAACCTGCACCATGTTACGCAAATGTTTGGCTGCCGCAGCACTTGTTGTATCGCTCGGCACCGCAGCACAGACCCAGGTAAGCGATTATCGCCCCGGTATTACAACCGAAGGCATCACCTATTTTCTTCCCGCCACCCACGTGCGGGTTATCTTCGAGGTGACACGCACACACTATGAGCCTGGCGAATTCGCACCCTTTGCCGCACGTTTTCTGCGGCAGACCGATGTGACCACTACGCCCTACGATGTGTGGAAAATTGAGCAAGTGAGCCTTGTGCCCTATGGCGTGGCCGACAGCAGCAAGGTGTATAGCATCAAACTGAAAGCCAAAACATCGGCGCCGCTGGCTACACTAGCAACCGACGGACGCCTGCTTGCCGTCAACACTATTGCAAACTACGATACGGCACTGCCCTCAGCCTCGGTAACGCCCGTATCTGACAACGACATGCACGCTGCAAACTACAAGACAGCAGAGATTTTGGCAGCCGGTAGTCGTGCAAAAATGGCCGAACTTACAGCCAACGAAATCTATGACATACGCGAAAACCGCGGACTGCTGCTGAAAGGGCAGGCTGACTTTATGCCGAAAGACGGAGAGCAACTGAACCTGATGTTGGCCAACCTGCAAAAGCAGGAGGACGGACTGCTGCAGCTGTTTTATGGTACACAGAAAGTTGAACGCCACATACTCGTACGCGACATCTATCCCACCAAGGACGTGGCAGACGTCATGCTTCTTAATTTCTCCAAGCACTTGGGCGTGGTTGACAATGACGACCCTGCGGGCACACCGATTCTTTATGCCATCAAGGACCTTCACACGCTGCCCTTATCTGCACCTGAAAGCGGCAAGAGCAAGAGCAAGAAGGAAGTGGAAGACCTTCGTTACGTAGTGCCCAGCCGCGTCAAGGTATCAGTCTACAACGGCGATGAGGAGTGGGCATCGCAATCATTCCCCATGGCACAGTTTGGCCGTGTAGAACATCTGGGCGCCGACCTCTTCAACAAGAAAATGGACACAGAAATCATTTTAGACCCCACGACTGGTGGTATCAGCCGCATTACAGCACCACGCCCCGAGTAAGCGTGCAAACAACCCTCAGATAAAATTCAACGATTTCGTTAAGCCAAATGAGCCGCGCCAAAGCCGGCAGGATTTGAAGCGAGGCCATGGCGAGAAATCGCACTGAAAAGAACGATAAAACATAGAAAAGAGGCTGCGCCGTAAAACTGTTATTTACGACACAGCCTCTTGCTTGTACACTTGCCTCGCTGCGGAGGGCGATGGAGAAATCAACACAGTCCAAGCCAGCCATCCGCCCGGAAGGAAAAGAGTCAATTGTCGACGTCTATCAGCTGGCCATCCTTGTTGAATGTCAGCTCCAGTCCGCTAGAGAGCTTTACCTCCGTCTTACCGCGTTCGCGCTCTATGCGACAAATGGTCTGTCCGGCATACTTCTCGCTGACGAAAGTGCGGATGTGTTGCGGCACGAGAGCCTGCGGCACAGCCGAAGTCTTTGCATCAACCTCGGTCCACACGCCTTTCCCGTTGAACTCCACCTCCGTACCATCGGCAAAGACTACATCATAAGTCTTTCGAGCCACATCGGTGTCCTGCTTTACCAAAGTGATGGCCTTGCTGGAGAAATACGTTTGAATAAAAGCCTGGGCAGCCTGCGGCAAACTCTCTTTTGTGATAGGCTTGTCACCTGAAGCGCAAGCCATGGTGTGCATAGCGATGAAGCACGCCAAGATCATAATCAGATTCTTCATTCTAAGTGGTTTTATAAGAGTTATACATAGGGGAAATTACATTACGAGGGTTAGCAGCAGCAAGCCCTTTGCCCGCACTCACATTCTTTTGGGAAGCGGACGAGGCATTTTTATTTATTAGGACAAACAACCACACCAAGGAGCATAGCGTACAGGGCGGCAATAATCGGCAGCATAGGGATTCGATTGAACAAACGCGGCCATACAGCCAGAAGGAACAGATGGAAGTGTACAATAAACCAGCCCTTGCACCCCTGAGGCGAAACCGCACGGGGGGTACACCTGTTTCATTCCTCCGACTACTGCAAAAATACCGACATCTACCAAAACCCCTCACCCAACTTTTGCAAACAATTCATTAAAGATCAAAAACTACCGCCGGCCTACCCCCCCCCTCTACCCTTTGCCTCTTGCTTTACTAAGAAAGGCAATAACTCGGAAAAAATCGGACAAAATAGCAGACAAAATACCGACAATTGCCTAATTATCACACCAACTTATGCACAGCACAGCAAAATATTCACTACCTTTGCGCGCAATGTAAAAACAAAACTGCCTAACATGATAAAGATTACTTTCCCCGATGGCTCCATCCGTGAATACGAAAGTGGTATCACGGGGCTTCAGATAGCAGAGAGCATCTCACCGCGATTGGCCCAGGACGTGCTGGCTTGTGGCGTGAATGGTGAAACGGTTGAACTCAACCGCCCCATTGAAAGCGACGCAACCATTCAACTTTACAAATGGGACGATGCAGAAGGCAAACACGCCTTCTGGCACACTTCGGCACACCTGATGGCTGAGGCTATGCAGGAACTGTGGCCCGGCACACAATTCGGTATCGGCCCCGCCATTGAAAACGGCTTCTACTACGACGTCATGCCCCCCGAAGGTGTCACCATTACCGAAGGCGACTTTGGCAAAATCGAGAAGAAAATGCAGGAACTTGTGCAGCGCAAGGAAGCCTTGGTGCGTGCCGACATCTCAAAAGACGATGCCCTGAAATTCTTCGGCGAACACGGACAGACCTACAAGAACGAGTTGATAGCCGAACTCGAGGACGGACACATCACCACCTACACACAGGGTGCCTACACCGACCTCTGCCGCGGCCCGCACCTGCTCAGCACCGCGCCCATCAAAGCCGTGAAAGTGATGGCCGTGAGCGCGGCCTACTGGCGCGGCGATGAAAAGCGTCCGCAGATGACCCGTGTGTACGGCATTTCCTTCCCCAAAAAGAAGATGCTCGACGAGTACCTGCAACTCCTTGAAGAAGCCAAGCGACGCGACCACCGCAAAATCGGTAAGGAAATGGAACTCTTCATGTTCTCCGAACTTGTAGGCAAGGGGCTGCCCATCTGGCTCCCCAAAGGCACGGCACTGCGTCTGCGTCTGGAAGACTTCCTCAAGAAAATTCAGAAGCGCTACGGTTACCAGCAGGTGATGACGCCGCACATCGGCTCCAAAAACCTCTATGTAACCTCTGGCCACTATGCAAAATACGGCAAGGACTCTTTCCAGCCCATCCACACCCCCGAAGAGGGCGAGGAGTACATGCTTAAACCCATGAACTGCCCGCACCACTGCTCCATCTTTGCATGGAAACCGCGCTCCTACAAAGACCTCCCCTTGCGTCTGGCCGAGTTCGGCACGGTGTACCGTTACGAGCAGAGCGGCGAGTTGCACGGCCTTACCCGCGTTCGCGGCTTTACGCAGGACGACGCTCACATCTTCTGCGCTCCCGACCAGGTAAAAGACGAGTTCCTGCGTGTGATGGACATCATCATGATTATTTTCAAGGCGCTGAAGTTTGAAAAATTTGAAGCACAAATTTCGCTCCGCGACAAAGTAAATCGTGAGAAGTACATTGGTTCTGAAGAAAACTGGGAACGTGCCGAGCAAGCCATCATTGAGGCCTGTAAGGAAAAAGGTCTGCCTGCACACATCGAATATGGCGAGGCCGCATTCTATGGCCCCAAACTCGACTTCATGGTGAAGGACGCACTGGGCCGCCGCTGGCAGTTGGGCACCATTCAGGTGGACTACAACCTGCCAGAACGCTTCAAACTGGAATACACCGGCGCCGACAACCAGAAGCATCGCCCCGTGATGATTCACCGCGCACCGTTCGGTTCCATGGAACGCTTCGTAGCCGTACTGATTGAGCACACCGCCGGCCACTTCCCTCTGTGGCTCACCCCCGAACAAGTGGCCATTCTCCCCATCTCCGACAAGTACAACGAATATGCCGAGAAAGTGCGCAAGACCCTTGACGAGCAAGAAGTTCGTGCCTACGTCGATGACCGTTCGGAAAAGATAGGCCGCAAAATACGCGACAACGAAATGAAGCATGTCCCCTATCTGCTCATTGTGGGCGAAAAAGAGGCAGCCGAAGGAACCGTATCCGTGCGCAAACAGGGCGAGGGCGACCAAGGCAGCCTTAGCATCGACGATTTTGCTAAGAAAATAAATGCAGAGGTCGATGAAATGACAAAAAATTACTAACTTTGCGGGCAAATTCGGCCAAAACGCTGAACTGCAAAGGATTCAAGCGAAAACGGCAAGGCTAAAGCAACAGCAAAAGCCCACCCAACTCAGGCCCAATCAGGCATCAAGCCATTACCGCTTGAACCAATCACTCACATACAGACTGTATGCCAGCACCCCAAAAATCACGACAAGACAGAAAAAAGCCTCAACACCGCATCAATGAGCAGATACGCTGCCGCGAAGTGCGCATTGTAGGCGACGACATTGAATCAGAAGTCATGTCTACGCGACAAGCCCTGCAGCTTGCGCAACAGAAAGGCGTTGACCTCGTTGAGATCTCTCCTAACGCCGTTCCACCCGTCTGCCGCCTCATCAACTACTCCAAATTCCTCTACCAGCAAAAGAAAAGGCAAAAGGAACTCAAAGCCAAACAGGTAAAAATTGAAGTAAAGGAAATACGCTTCGGACCGCAAACCGATGAACATGACTACAACTTCAAACTGAAACACGCCAAGGAGTTCCTGAGTGAGGGGGACAAGGTGAAAGCTTACGTCTTCTTCCGCGGCCGTTCCATCCTCTTCAAGGAACAAGGCGAGGTCCTGCTTTTACGCTTTGCCAACGACCTCGAGGAATACGGCAAGGTGGAACAGATGCCCGTGCTTGAAGGGAAACGCATGATTCTGTTCATCGCACCCAAGAAGACTGCACCCGCGGCCAAGCCCACCGATGAAACGCCAGAAAGCGAAACCAACGAGGAAACACGCGTCAAGAAGGCACCCCAAGTAAAAGCCAAAAAGGAATACCTCGGCCCACGCGTGGAAGGCGAAGATTTCTGAGCATACAGCCACAAGGCACAGCCGTGCAGGCATAGCCAAATCAAACAAGAATCTCGCGCGCTACGTTCGGTATCTCACGTAGCCGCAGTATATATTAACAACAAACAAACAAAAGAAAATGCCAAAAGTAAAGACTAATTCCGGCGCCAAGAAGCGTTTCACGCTCACCGGAACGGGTAAGATCAAAAGACGTCACGCTTACCACAGTCACATCCTGACCAAGAAGACCAAAAAGCAGAAGCGCAACCTCGACCACGTTGCTATCGTGGACAGCACCAACAAGCGTCAGGTTCGCGAACTCCTCTGCCTGCGCTAATCAAAGCACGGTCGTCTTACTTCCTCGCTTTACAGGAAATTAGGACACGACGCAAGCAAACCTTTTCTTACACACAAGTCTAACCGGATGTTCAGCACCTCAAGTCGTACAAACAAATGACCGTACGCGCTAACTTCCAAAATGTAACAACAAAATGCCAAGATCAGTAAATCACGTAGCCTCAAGAGCTAAGCGTAAGAGAATTCTTAAACTCACCCGCGGTTATTACGGTGCCCGCAAAAACGTGTGGACCGTTGCCAAGAACACTTGGGAAAAGGGTCTTACCTATGCTTTCCGCGATCGCCGCAACAAGAAGCGCAACTTCCGCGCTCTGTGGATTCAGCGTATCAACGCTGCCGCCCGTCTTGAGGGTCTTTCCTACTCTCAACTCATGGGTAGCCTGCACAAGGCTGGCATCGAAATCAACCGTAAGGTGCTCGCCGACCTCGCAGTGAACAACCCCGAAGCTTTCAAGGCTATCGTAGCAAAAGTAAAATAACACGGGGCAAGGCCACGTAATCAACAACATAGGAGATGAACGTACATTACAAACGTTCATCTCCTTTTGTTTTAGAATGGAACATTCACAGCACAATCTTCTGTAACAATCATTCGAGAATAGCACCGTGAAGATACTTTGTTATCATATCAGCGACAGCAAAGAATAGAAGATAGGCAGCCTCTGTGAGCATACAGATGTGCTTGTAGTACCACAGAGATGACTTGTCCATAACAAGCTTCATTGCCGGGAGGATATGAGATGGCGTGTAAAGACACTTTTGGATATTACTAAACTACTTCTTGACAGCAACAAAGGTGATTGTTTCTTGAAAAGCGGCCTTCTGATAATCCCTTACCTACTCATATTCCGAGGCACCTATCCTCCACATCTCGAAAGCGTCCGACCATTTCGACTTGCTTGAAATCCATGCTCAAATAGCAGCCGTACGTTCCTCGAAGCGGACATGTGCGTTGTTCACGGCCGAGGACAACGTTGCACACGGCCGAGGACAACGTTGCCCATGGACGGGGACAACGTTGCACACGGCCGAGGGCAACGAAGAAGGTCAGTTTTTGAAATGTAATGACCCATGACGGGAACGAAAAAAGGGCATATTAGAACAGCGTAGTTCATTCTATTATAACGAAATATAGTAACTGTTGCATATCTCATTTTATTTTCTTACATTTGCTGCATAGTAAAACATACCACTATGGTAGAAGCAATTTTTTTATTTTTGGCTAAGGTGGTAACAGTGATTATTTGCGCTGGTTTCCTTGTTTTGCCGTTATATCTCATTGCCACTTTGTTTTACGCAATTTACAAAGATTGTCGTTGCCCGAATAAAGCCAAAAGCACGCGCGATAAAATCTCAGCGTAATTTTTCATCCTCATTTCTTCCAGCCACAAAGCCTCTGCGTACCACCCCGCGAAGTCGTCGCCGCACCCTTTTTGTATATTCTACGCTCTTCATTCTCCTTTTTCCAAAAAAGCGGAAACGGGCTTGTGTAGTCCTATGATTACACAAACCCGTTTCCTTTCATAATGATAGGAGAGGCGGCCAGCCAGCAACTACAGCATCCTGCTTTTGTTGGCAGACTGGAGTGCTGTGGGGCACATGAGGGATTACTCCCACTCAATGGTTGAAGGCGGCTTGGAGGAGATGTCGTAGCAAACACGGTTGACACCCTTGACGTGGTTGATGATGTCGTTCGAAACCTTGGCCATGAACTCATAGGGCAGATGCGCCCAATCGGCCGTCATGGCATCGGTGCTTGTAACGGCACGCAGTGCCACAGCACGCTCATAGGTGCGCTCATCACCCATCACGCCCACACTCTTGATGGGCAGAAGAATGACGCCGGCCTGCCACACTTGGTTGTAGAGACTGTCTTCGTGACCCTCAGAATCCGTCACTTTCCAATCTCTAAGACCACGAATGAAGATGTCGTCGGCATCCTGCAGAATGCGCACCTTCTCGGGCGTGATGTCGCCCAGGATGCGCACGGCCAATCCGGGACCGGGGAACGGATGGCGGCTGATGAGGTGCTCGGGCATGCCCAACTGTCGTCCTACGCGACGCACCTCATCCTTGAAGAGCCATTTGAGAGGTTCGCAGAGCTTGAGGTTCATTTTCTCAGGCAGTCCGCCCACGTTGTGGTGACTCTTGATGACCTTACCCGTGATGTTCAGGCTCTCGATGCGGTCGGGATAGATGGTGCCCTGCGCCAGCCATTTGGCATCGGTAATTTTCTGTGCTTCTGCATCGAACACGTCGATAAAGCCCTTGCCTATGATTTTGCGCTTGCGCTCGGGCTCGGTGACGCCCTCAAGTTCGGCAAAAAACTTGGCACTGGCATCTACGCCCACCACGTTCAGGCCAAGGCATTCATAGTCGCGAAGCACATCGCGAAACTCATTCTTGCGCAACATGCCGTGATCCACAAAGATGCAGGTGAGATTATTGCCTATGGCCTTGTTGAGCAGCACGGCAGCCACCGAACTGTCGACGCCTCCTGAGAGACCGAGAATAACGCGGTCGTTGCCAAGTTCCTTTTTCAATTCAGCCACGGTGGTTTCAACAAACGAGGCGGGGCTCCAGTCCTGACGGCTACCACAGACGCCAACCACAAAATTGCGGAGGAGCAGGCTGCCCTGCAGCGAATGGAACACCTCGGGGTGGAACTGCACACCCCAGAGGTTTTCCCCTTCGGCCTGGTAAGCGGCATACTTCACCTTGTCGGTGGAGGCAATGCAACGGAAGCCCTCGGGAATGGCGGTGATGGTGTCGCCGTGGCTCATCCACACTTGAGAATGCTCGCTGAAACCTGCAAAGAGTGGATTTTCGTGGTCGAAATCCTGCAACTTGGCTCTGCCGTACTCACGGCTGCCTGCAGGCTCTACCTTGCCCCCGTAAAGCTGTGACATGTATTGCGCACCGTAGCAAATGCCCAAGATGGGGTACTTACCACGAATCTGCGAAAGATCTACCTTGAACGCCTCGGGGTCGTAGACGCTATAAGGGGAACCTGAGAGGATGACACCGATTACAGAGGGATCGTCGTGAGGGAACTTGTTGTAAGGAAGTATCTCGCAAAACGTATCCAGTTCGCGCACACGGCGGCCAATGAGCTGCGTAGTCTGCGAACCGAAATCGAGTATGATAATTTTCTGTTGCATATATTTTAAGGAGTGGGCTGTGAATAAACAATATGAGGGTGTGTCAAGGCGCTGAGGCTGAGGGCGCAGGGAGTGTACTAAAGTACATGACCAAGCCCGAATGCCGATAGCAACGAAGCAGATTGGCCATTATGACACACCGTCGTGCTTTATTTTTCCTGCTTCTGCTTCAAAGCATCACGAATCTCCGTGAGCAGTTTCACCTCAGCCGAGGGTTCAGCGGGCTTGGCAGGAGCCTCTTCCTTCTTCTTTCGCGAGAGTTTCATGAGGCCTCTCACCATGAGGAATACGCAGAATGCCACAATGAAGAAGTCGAAGCACGTCTGAAGGAAACTACCATAAGCAATGCTCACGGGTTCGCCTCCCTCATTCAGCGGGTTAACAGGCATGTCATACTTGAGATCCTTGAAATTGATGCCACCAATCAGCCAGCCAATGGGCGGCATAATCACATCGTTCACAATAGACGTTACAATCTTACCAAAAGCACCGCCGATGATGACACCAACAGCCATATCAAGCGCATTGCCCTTGATAGCAAAGTCCTTAAACTCCTGAATGAATTTCGATTTAGACATGAATGAAATTTTTAATGGATATGTTGATGCAAAAGTAAAAAGGTTTTCGTATTTTTGCGGTGTGAAAAAGGGAAAAGTTTACTTCTGCAAGGGAATAAAGGTTTTCACTTTGGCACACAGAGTGTATTCACTGAATTTTTAATTGCTTAAATATTTAATTATCCTCAAAACATCATGATTAAAGTAGGTATTAACGGTTTCGGTCGTATCGGCCGTTTCGTATTCCGCGCTGCCCAGACTCGCAACGACATCCAGATCGTAGGTATCAATGACCTTTGCCCCGTAGACTACTTGGCTTACATGCTCAAGTATGACACGATGCACGGCGCATTCGACGGCACGATCGAGGCTGACGTAGAAAAGAGCGAGCTCATCGTAAACGGCAACCACATCCGCGTTACTGCCGAGCGCAACCCGGCTGACCTGAAGTGGGATGCAGTAGGTGCTGAATACGTAGTTGAATCTACTGGTCTGTTCCTCACCAAGGAGAAGGCTCAGGCTCACATCGAAGCTGGTGCCAAGTACGTGGTTATGTCTGCTCCCTCTAAGGACGACACCCCCATGTTCGTATGCGGCGTAAACTTCGACAAGTACGTGAAGGGCACGCAGTTCGTTTCTAACGCAAGCTGCACCACCAACTGCCTGGCTCCTATTGCCAAGGTTCTGAACGACAAGTTCGGCATCACGGACGGCCTTATGACAACCGTTCACTCTACTACCGCTACTCAGAAGACCGTTGACGGTCCCTCTCTGAAGGACTGGCGCGGTGGCCGCGCAGCAAGTGGCAACATTATCCCCTCTTCTACGGGTGCTGCCAAGGCTGTAGGTAAGGTTATCCCCGAACTCAACGGCAAGCTCACCGGCATGTCGATGCGCGTTCCTACCCTCGATGTTTCCGTAGTTGACCTCACCGTCAACCTCGCTAAGCCCGCAAGCTATGCAGAAATCTGCAACGCTATGAAGGAAGCTTCGGAAGGCGAACTCAAGGGCGTACTTGGTTACACTGAAGATGCAGTCGTTTCAAGCGACTTCCTCGGTGACACTCGTACCTCTATCTTCGACGCTAAGGCTGGTATCGCTCTCACCGACACCTTCGTTAAGGTTGTATCTTGGTACGACAACGAAATCGGTTACTCGAACAAGGTGCTCGAACTCATCGCTCACATGGCCAAGGTTAACGGCTAATTCATTGCGATAAGCATAGAGAAACCTCACACAACTACCGCTGCAATGCCAAGCGTATTGCAGCGGTTCTTTTGTTCGCAAGCGGGGTTTTGTGCTCGGGGGCATGCACCCTACCCCGACAGCGCATTCTTCCACGTTTCGGAGTACTGAGCACAGCAGCCTGCCCCCTACCCTCACCCCATAAACCTTCACCTATCTGTGGACCTCATCACCATTCTTGGCCCTACTGCATCGGGTAAGACTCAAGCAGCCACACGGCTTGCCAAAGCCATTAACGCAGAAATCATCAGTGCCGACAGCCGTCAAGTGTACCGACGTATGGACATAGGCACAGGCAAAGATCTCTCTGACTACACCATCGAAGGGCAAGCCATTCCCTACCACATAATCGACATCGCTGAGCCTGGGACCAAGTACAATGTATTTGAGTACCAACGGGACTTTCTGAAAGCCTACGAGGACATCAGAGAGCGTGGTCGCAGGGTGGTTGTATGTGGCGGCACTGGGTTATACCTCGAAAGCATACTGCGCGGCTACCGGCTATCCCCGGTGCCACAGAATCCTGCGCTTCGGGCTTCACTGGAAGGGAAAACCTTGTCGGAACTCACTGAAATCTTGAAGACCTACAAACGTCTGCACAACTCTACCGATGTCGACACCGCACAGCGGGCCATACGTGCCATTGAGATTGCAGAACACTATGTAGAGCATCCGCTTGAGGACAGGCCGTTTCCCCGACTCACCTCCTACACCATTGGCATCGACGTAGACCGAGAGGTGCGTCGCAGTCGCATCAGTGCACGGCTTAGGGAACGACTCAAGCAGGGGATGGTAGACGAAGTGCGAGCGCTGCTTGCCGAGGGCATTGAGGCAGAAGACCTTATATATTATGGTCTGGAATATAAATACCTTACGCTCTACGCTACTGGTCATATTACCTACGATGAAATGTTCAAGCAACTGGAAATTGCCATTCATCAATTCGCCAAACGGCAGATGACATGGTTCCGAGGCATGGAGCGCCGCGGCTTACCCATTCACTGGATGTCACTTGATTACTTCCTCTCGCACCTTACTGACATTGACGCAGCCAGCAGATGAGAAGGCCTGCCCGAACTGAAGCGAAAAGAAGCGGCATGCAAATCCGAATGGACGTGCATGCCGCTAATCATTTTATCTCAAGTCTCTCGTAAAAGCTTACTCTGCGCGGAGCGTGAAGCGCTTGAAGTCTACCACCGTCAGTTCCTTGTCGGTAGCCTGCAGGTACTGCGTTACAGAGAGTTTGGAATCCTGGATGTACTCCTGGTTCAGGAGGCAAGACTCCTTGTAGAACTTGTTCATACGGCCGTTGGCGATGTTCTGAATCATCTGCTCGGGAAGGTTGGCAGCCTTCTGCTCAGCCACGGTCTTCTTAATTTCGCGAATCTCGTCGGCCTGTTCAGCAGTGATGTTGCCCTTCATGATACCTTCTTCGATGTGCTCCTCGCTCTCAGCGATGTAGAGGTTGAAACCTGCTTTCTTCAGAGCAGCTTCTACGGCTTTGGCAACCTGTTCTTCCTTGGTCTTTTCGATAGCCACCTTCAGTTCTTCGTCCTTTACCGACTGGGGAACGCTGGCTTCATCAAGAGCCACAGGATTCATGGCAGCCACCTGCATGGCGATGTTGTGAGCTTGCTCTTCGGCAGGCTTGTTGGTCTGTACCATGGTGCAGAGCATGTGACGTCCCATGTGGTCGTAAACAGAGACGTTCTCGCCTTCGATGAAGCAATAGCCATCGAGTTCCATCTTCTCGCCGGTGATACCGCTTCGGTCCGTCACAGCATCAGCCACAGAGTGTGCACCCATAGGCAGTGCCTTCACGTCGTCAAGGCTCTTGCACTTGTTAGCCACAGCGAGGTCAAGAATATCCTGAGCCAATTTCACGAAATCAGCGTTCTTGGCAACGAAGTCAGTTTCGCACTTGAGGGCGAGAATTGCAGAGAAACCGTTCTCGCTCTTTACGAGCACTGCACCTTCGGCAGCCTCGCGGTCGCTACGCTTAGCAGCCACAGCCTGACCTTTCTTACGGATGATTTCAATAGCCTCTTCAATGTTGCCGTTCGTTTCGGCAAGGGCCTTCTTGCAGTCACCAAGACCTGCGCCCGTCAGGGTACGCAACTTCTTGATATCTTCTAATCCAACTCCCATTGTGTGTATTGGTGTTATTGGTTTGTTACTAAATAGAAAAGTCTTTTGAAAAATAGGACGGTCAATGCCATGTCCTTCTTTTTAAGCAAATTGCCCTTCGTCTCGATGTCACCCTACACATTCACTATGGCTCATGTCATAGGATAAGCAAGGTGTGAGCATGGAGAAGGAGGGCAAACGCTTGAAATGTATCTGGTAAAGGAACTGCCGATAGAGGCAGACGCCCTTACAGAGATGGGTTTGATGAATAGCCCTCTGCTACGTGAGTCAACATCAACATATTCAATGCCCGTAGCAGAAGACGTTCACGCTTGTATGCGGAACAATTAGTCTGCTACTTCAGCCTCGGGAGCAGCTACTTCGTCACCCTCCTCAGCGCGAGCCTTCTGGGCACGCTTGCGGGGAGCCTTGGCAGCTTCGCCTTCGCCAGCAGCTTCCACATCCACCTTTTCAGCCTTACGCTCCTCAATGCCCTCGGCGATAGCGCCGCACAAAGCATCGAGAATCACCTCCACGCTCTTGTTAGAGTCGTCGTTGGCGGGGATTACGTAATCTACGCTGTTAGGGTCAGAGTTCGTGTCGACAATACCGAATACGGGGATACCCAAACGCTGAGCTTCCTTCACGGCGATGTGCTCCTTGCATACGTCCACAACAAAGAGGGCGGCAGGAAGACGGGTGAGGTCGGCAATCGAACCGAGGTTCTTTTCAAGTTTGGCACGCTGACGGGTAATCTGCAGCATTTCGCGCTTTGAGAGGTTAGCGAAGGTACCGTCGTTCGTCAGTTTGTCGATGTTGGCCATTTTCTTCACAGCCTTACGGATGGTCGGGAAGTTGGTGAGCATACCACCCGGCCAGCGCTCGGTAACGTAAGGCATGTTGACAGAAGTTGCTTTGTCGGCAACTACCTGCTTTGCTTGCTTCTTAGTAGCTACAAACAGGACGCGCTTGCCCTGCTTTGCGATTGCCTTGAGAGCTTCAGCAGCCTCGTCGATTTTGGCAACCGTCTTGTGAAGGTCGATGATATGAATACCGTTACGCTCCATGAAGATGTAAGGAGCCATAGCGGGGTTCCACTTACGCTTCAAGTGACCGAAGTGGCAACCAGCCTCCAACAGATTATCAAATGTGGTTCTGGACATTTTGATTTTGATTTGTTTGTTCGTTTACTTTCTTGTGAGTTGTTAGGCCCACCGCACGGAGCGGTTGCGCTGCACGTTGCGGTGACAACCAGCCAGCGGGTAGCCGGCATTCTGGATGTTGCGAGCACCAGGTCCCGCTGGTTTAGATACTAAACGCCATTCAGCAGCGATAGCCGAATTCTGCTTAGTTTTTCCTGCAGGTAAAGAGCATAGCCAATGATTGGCGAACCCGTCAGGAAAGGGAATATTAACGCTTGCTGAACTGGAAGCGACGACGAGCCTTGGGACGACCCGGCTTTTTACGTTCAACGGCACGGGGGTCACGCGTCATGAAGCCTTCAGCACGGAGTGCCTTCTTGTCTTCAGCGTTCACCTTCACCAGAGCACGTGCAATAGCGAGGCGAAGAGCCTGGCTCTGACCCGTAAAGCCACCGCCACAGAGGTTCACCTTGATGTCATACTTTTCAGCCACATCAAGAAGAGCAAGGGGCTGCTTTACAACGTACTGCAGAATGGGCGAAGGGAAATAATCGGTGAGATCGCGCTTGTTGATGGTGATCTTGCCGGTACCCTCAGTCATGTAGATACGAGCTACCGCACTTTTGCGGCGTCCTAATGCATTGATGGTTTCCATTACTGCTTCTTTTATTTATAGGAGTTAATATCAATTACCTTGGGCGACTGTGCCTCGTGCTTGTGCTCTGCACCTTCGTAGATGTAAAGGTTACCCAGAAGCTTTGCACCGAGTTTATTCTTAGGCAGCATGCCCTTCACTACGCGACGCACCAGTTTATCGGCACCATTGGGCTTGGCCATGATGCTGGCGGGCGTGTTCTCGCGCTGACCACCGGGATAGCCCGTGTAGCTGTAGTACACGCGATCCGTCCACTTCTTACCAGTGAGCTTCACCTGTGCGGCATTGATAATAATTACATTGTCACCACAGTCAACGTGCGGAGTAAAGTTGGGCTTGTACTTACCGCGAAGCAACTTGGCAACCTTCGAGCCAAGACGACCGAGCACCTGGTCGGCAGCGTCTACCACCACCCACTCTTTCTGTGCGGTCTCCTTGTTAGCAGAAATGGTCTTGTAACTTAAAGTGTCCACTCTTTTTTGTTTTTAATTTGTGTAACTACTAATTTGTATCGTTCCCGCGAGCGTCCTAACCATTACGCCTTGGCCAAATTACAGACGCAACTATTAACCCGCGGACGGCCACCCTTTGAGGCGGCCTGATAATAATCGGCGTGCAAAAGTACAACTTTTTCCTCATACAGCAAACCCCGCTCTATCTTTTTGCTTAAAGGGTGTTTAAAAATTGGTAGCATCAGGGTGTGCAAAGACCTTGTCGTCAAGCCAAATGTGCAGCGCCAAAGTCTGAAGGCTTTGAGCGATGCCAAGGCGAGAAAAGGTCGGATGAAATCCAAGGATGGGGGGCTTTTTAAGAAGCACACCCGTAATCCCTACTTATTGACACCACATGAGCATCCGATAAAAGTCATCAGCTATTATTGGTGTCCGGTAAACTTGTATGGGCGCCCATAGAAAAGACGGGTGCTCGGTAAACGCATTGAAGGCGTTGCCTCAGACGGGATGCCGTGGAATAAAGAATCCCGTATTTTAAACCCTATACATCAAGAGTCTTGGTCAGTTCCTCTATGTACTTGAGTTTGGTGACATCCTCCCACGGAGCATCTTTAT
>SFEP01000096.1 GCA_004557185.1 Bacteroidales bacterium | reverse complement strand
GGAAACCTTCGACATCACGCCCTGCATTGCCCATTACAACAACCTGCCCAACAAGATTGCGGACAACAGTTACCTGAACGGCTATGGCTTCGTCATCCGCGTGAAGGACGGCCAGGAACTCTCCACCAACTGGCTCTTCACGCCCGACCCCACCAAAGCTCTGCCTGGTGTAGATAAAAAGGCACTCGTGGAGGCGTATCGCTACAACGCTCTCCCGAAATAGACATCTAAAGAGCGGCTGCCCGCAGCCTGCTGGGAAGCCACGGGCGCAGGGCGCGCTCCCTGCCCCGTGGCACCGCCCACTCCTTTAATATATAGAAGAGCCTCACGGCAAACACTCCTTTATTATATATATAGCCTCCGCCATATCATGAAAAAGTATGCCTTCCTACCCGCCGCCCTGCTCCTGCTGGGCAGCTACACCCTCACCGCGTGCAGCGACGACGACACCGCCGCCATCCCCGACACCGAACTTACCGACACCGAGTCCGCCACCGCCCATCAGTTGAGCCGCGTGCTCAGCATGCTCTGCGAGGATGGCGAACTCTCCACGGGTTGGGCCACCCGTCAGGTGCAGCCCACCGTGGGCGAGGCCCTCAACAGCGCCACCCCCTTTGTGCGCTCCATGGCTGTGGCCAATGAGGCCGAGGCCCGCGACTACTTCAACGCCCTCGCAGGCTACATGACCGACGACGAGTGCACCCAGACCACCTGGCAGTGCGACGGCATCGGCACGCTGGCCTACCACGCCCTCAATGAGAGCGACTGCTTCGCCACCATCGACGTCAACATTAAGCAGGTGCCCGAGCTGGAGACCATCCGCCTGGTGCCCGTGTCGGCCCTCGGCGAGAACGCCTCCGACTTCGAACCTTACTACAGCTTCGGCGACGTGCTCCGCAACACCGCCGACAGCACCATCTGGGTGTGCGGCCGTCCTGCCTGCGCCTGGGCCGGTAAGAAGAAGACCTACTGGTTCTCTTTCAGCCTCCCCGAGAAGCACATCAAGGCCGTCACCAAGTACGCTAACCCCTGCTATTTCCACAAGTCCTCCGAGGCACACCTCGACAAGGTCAAGGACTTCGGCAGCTTCTTCCACCTGATGCATCTTGTGGAGGGAGGCTGGGCTATCTTTAAGCATCGGCACCCCAATGGCGACGTACCTATTTCCGAGGTCATCCCCGTACTCGAAGAGAATTATGAGGTGCTCGAGGCCTTGGCTGATGATTGGTTAGAAGCGGAGGATTACTTCGTGCCTGCTGCGGTGGACTTCCCCTTGGAGTACGAGCTGGCCTTTTTCCTTGGTTCTTCCGTAAGCGGCAAGAAAGGCACGCAGCGGTGGTACACCTTCTCCACGGAGCTTTACGATGGGGATTTTATCGATTGCACCGGTCCCGACTTCCAGCCCACGGCGGAAGAGGAAACCATTAACATGAATGATGCCTTCTTCGATATCCGCGAATATGCGCAGTACGGCTACCCCAAGAGCATGCCGCCTTTTGGCATCTACAACTTCCCTGTGCGCGGCCTGCCCATCTCGGTGAAGAGCGGCAAGGAGCTGAGCACGAACCTCTTCGCCACCCCCGACCCCGACAAGGAACTGCCGGGCGTGGGCACCAAGCTTGAGGTGCTCTACAAAATGCCGAAGCATAAGTTTGTTTACCCTAAAACCAAATAAGAAGCGACATGACACATTTATTATATAGGAAGCATTTCCTCCCCCTCGTGTGCTGCCTCGTAGGCGGCCTGTGCTTCACCGCATGCAGCGACGACGACACCGCCGCCATCCCCGACACCGAACTTACCGATGCAGAGAGCAACACCGCGCAGGAATTAGCCCGCTTGGTGCACATGCTGTGCGAGGTGGACGCCCTCCCCACGGGTTGGGCCACAGCCAACTTTACGCCTACCGTGGGCGAGGCCGACGACGCCAATCCCGCCGTGCAGAAGTTCGCGGTGACTGACGCTGTCGAGGCGCTCAGTTACTACAACGCCCTCACGGCGCAGCAGCTCGAGGCTGGCACGGCCGCCGATGTCTGGCGCTGCGACGGTCTGGGCAGCCTCACCTTTGCCGCCCTCAACGCGGCCGACTGCTTTGCCACCATCGACGTGGACATCAAGCAGGTGCCGCAACTCAAGCAGATTAGGCTGGTGCCTGCCAGCGCGCTGGGCGACAACGCCGGCGGCGAGGCCTACTACCGCTTTGGCGACCTCATCAAGGACTACCGCGACAACACCGTCTGGGTGTGCGGACGTCCTGCCAACGCCGCCTGCGGCAAGAAGAAGAGCTACTGGTTCTCCTTCCAGATAACTGACAGCCACATCTCCCACAAAACAGTCGCCACCAAGACGAACTATGGCTTCAAGGTAGATCACGACTATTACTTGCCCAAGAACCTGGGCAGCACGAGCGACAAGATAGCCGCCCTCGGCGAGTTCCTCACCCTGCTGTGCTTCCCCGAGAAGTATGAAGACTACGTGGCCGATGGTCGCCCTGGCGGTCTGGGCGGCGTGTGCAACGGGTCGGCCGACGACGTGAAGCACCTGCTGCGCGTGGTGAACCGCGCCTGGAAGCAGACGGACTTCCACGAGCAGATATTCGACCACTGTGGCAATATGACCTACGACGAGGTGATGAACATCTTCCGCGGCCAGTTCTGCTTCTACTTCGATGGCTACAAGTCCAAGAGCGGCTACTTCAAGCTGCCCACCGTCAACTTCAACACCGCCCTCGAGCAGCCCGCCCTCAGCGGCGACCCTGGCAACCCCAACCTGCCCAAGCCCCGCTTGCTCGGCACCGTCTTCCGCGACCTGCAGGTAAAGCATGAGCAGCCCTTCGACATCCGCACCTACGTCGATACCTACACCAAGGGCGACAACCTGCTCATGAGTAGCGACTACCTCATGCCCTACGGCTTTGTGGTGCGCATGAAGACGGGTTACGAACTCTCCTCCAAGCTCGTCGGTAACCCCGACATCACCCAGCCCCTGCCTGGCTACGGCGACGGCGGTCATCTTGGCCACATCTACACCTACAAGCAGCTGCACCACCTCTTCGAGGACTGAACCCCAGCCCTCTCCTTACGCAACAAACCGTATCATCCTCTAGCAAGTATCAACCATCATGAAGACCCAAACACTCATCCGCCTGCTGCCCTGCACCCTGCTGCTGGCTGGCGGCCTGTCGTTCACCGCGTGCAGCGACGACGACGACACCTCCTCCATCCCCGACACCGAACTCACCGACACC
>SFEP01000095.1 GCA_004557185.1 Bacteroidales bacterium | reverse complement strand
TTTTCCTCTTCGGACGCAGTTTTTTCTTCAATCTCATATCTGTGTCTACGGGCAACTTTCGGAGAAATTCCCTCCATCAGAAGTACCAGCTCGTCCCAGCGCATTGACCTGAACCCGATACCCTGACGGAAGAAAATCCGCGGCTGCAACAAGGATTCGGATGGTTACCTACTTACAGCCCTTTTTCTTCGTTTTTTTTCTTTCCCGCTCGATTTTTTTTGAAAAATGTGCGACCACTTGTGCACGAATTTATACCACCTATGCAAGGATTGCTGCCAACCGTGCACTAATGTACAAAAACGCTGATTTTTGTATTAAAATAAATACGTATTTTTGTAATCGTTAAAGGTCGAGAGCGTCGCGTCTTATACTGTTTTCTCGTTTGTTTTGACTGACTCGTCCGAGCGGTAAGGCGTGTAAGCAGTATGCTTCGAAAGTAACGATGCTTATCATGATGCAGCAACAGCACTTCTACCACTGTTCTACCCTCGTGCAGATGATACTACTTATATAAGCCACTGGGGATTTGAGCAGCATCGAGGAGACTTTATTCGTAAGTTCTTTGAATTTCAGCGCTGATATACCTGCGGCCTAAGCAGTTCCTTGGCAGGTGACAGTGCGAAGAGGAGTTTCGTAGCACGAGAAATGGTCGTGGCTATTTCGTCAGGTACTTTAATCTGCTCGACACTCTCCAAAAGGCGGCATTTTTCCGCTTCCAATATATTCACAGTTTATCATCCGCCTGCGCTTTGCGTACAGGGGACTGCAAACAGAACAATCATGAAAAAGAGATTTTTCACCGTGCTTTGCGCTGCCTTTATGGTAGCAGGACATGCTATGGCTAACGACAACCTGAGCGAGTCCACAACCACATCAACACCTATGGCAACTGTGGTAGACATTGCGCTTCCTGAGGATGGTGTAACGAAGGAGGCAGAGGCTGACAGCATCAAGTCTGGAAATTCAGTTAAGTACTACGACATCTTCTTGGGGTACGGACCTAAATCTAAGGTTGGTGCAGTGGGTTGTGGTGTAGACATAGGTTCGCTTTTTTAGGAAACATCGGTTTTGGTGATATGAACCAACTTGCTTACGTAGTGGGCTTAGGTCCCAGGTACCGTTATGTAAGTGATAGTTTTATGGCTTTTGGTTCAGCCTATGTTTATGGTGGATATGGTCAGTATGACTATGAAACATATAATTCAAAAGGTAAAATTGAAACCAAAACTGAACGTGACTTTGCTTATGGTATGGCATTCGATTTCAAGTTAGGTGCGTGCCTTAATTCAAATAGCAAAGGAGAACGGAATTACCTGTCAATTGGATACTTGATGACAGCTGGAGATTTCAAGTTTAAGAAGATTGGCAAATTTGGTACTATAACACTTACTTACACAATGAAATTATAGTATTGATTTCGTAAATACCTCGTAGCGCAGCGTAGCCTCATGTGCCCCTGCATCCCTTTGCCCGTGCCTCATGCTACGCGGCGCTTCACTTTATCCATAACCCAATCATTCTTCGCTTTATGAAATGTATTTATGCCTTTTTGCCTTGCCTCTTGTTAGTGGGTACATGTCTTACCTTCACCGCTTGTGGCGATGATGATGGAGCCGATGCTCCCTATAATACTGGTACGTGGTATTTGGATACTTTCCATGGTTCGCCGTGCACGTGGGGCGAATATATGCGCTTCTCGGGCAAAACCGTTTACTGGAACAACCGCCTTGGTGGGCGAAATACCACCTACACTGCCAAGTACACTGCGAGTGGCTTTACGCTTACCAATAGTAGCGATCAAATCACTTTCAGCGCCTATAAATCTGGTAAGAAACTCGTCACCTCGTCCAGCGATGGTGAAACACGCCAATGGCGCCGCTGATGGTAGATGGTAGTCTTGGATGCCATTACATAAAGTGTTTTCCTTATGCTGCTGGAGGATTAGGCTATAGCGTAGGACACTTTGATATAGTCGTAATGTACCAGTTCGAGAAATTCAAGGCTAAATGTGATGAATCTTCCAGTTACAAGCGCCATCACTTCAGTCTGAATCTCGGCTACCACTTCTAACTCCCCGAAAATCCCTTTTCATACATTCTCTTTATGCAGCGCATGGCAGGAGGTTCGCGCCCCTGTTGTGCGCTGCATTTTTGCGAGGCAGGCAAGGTTGCGGACAGACAAGCGGGCTTGCAGCGTAGTGTCTCTATGGGGGAAACCTTACAATAATCGTCGTGGAGAGGCCCAATTGGGTGCGTCCACGAAGATTATTGTAAGGTTTTGCTGCAAAGATAGTGCAAGGCGAGTGCTGAGCAAGATGCAGCACTTTTCCGTGGCTCTACTCCTGGTCCTTCCGCTTCTTGTGCGTTGCGTCCTCCGCGTGGCTGTGGTGGTAAATCCTGTAGCCCGCGGCGGCCACGAGCAGGCTCATGAGGGGGCTGAGGAGGTTGAAGAAGCAGTAGGGGAGGTAGGTGAGGGTGGCTACGCCGAGCACGGTGCTCTGCGTCATGCCGCAGGTGTTCCAGGGCACCAGCACCGAGGTGACGGTCACGGAGTCCTCGGTGCAGCGGCTCAGCAGACGGCGCTCGTAGCCGCGGCAGTCGTAGATGCGCTTGAACATGCTGCCGTTGAGCAGAATGCAGATGTACTGGTCGGCTACGGCCAGGTTGAGCATGAGACCCGTGCCCACCGTGGCGCCCACCAGGCTCACCCTGCCGCGCACCATGCCCACAAAGAGTTTGGTGATGCCCTGCACCATGCCGCCTGCCGCCATCGTACCGCCGAAGCACATGGCGCACACAATGAGCCAGATGGTGGGCATCATGCCCGCCATGCCCCGCGTGGCCACCAGGTCGTGCAGCATGGCGTGCGGCGTGGCCAGCGAGGTGCTGCCATAGAGGCTCTCCATCACCCCGCGCAGCATGTGGCCGCCGCCCACCTCGGCCATGGCCTCGGGCTGGAACACGAGGCCGAAGCCCACAGCCAACAGGGAGGAGAGGAAGAGCGTGATGAGTGGTGGCAGGCGGCGCGCTATCATCACCCCCGTGAGCAGTGGCACGAGCAGCAGCCACGGCGTCACGTTGAAGCGCTCGGCCAGTGCCGTGCGGAAAGCCTCCACCTCGTGGCTGTCGGCCGGTTCTACGCACAGCCCCTTGATGGTGAAGATGGCCAGCGCTACGAGCAGCGAGGGTGTGGTGGTGATGAGCATGTAGCGTATGTGCTTGAAGAGCGGCACGCCCACCGAACTGGAAGCCAGCACCGTGGTGTCGGACAGGGGCGACACCTTGTCGCCGAAGTATGCGCCGCTGATGATGGCGCCTGCTACCCATCCGTCGGCAAAGCCCTCGGCGCGTCCTATGCCCATCAGCGCAATGCCGATGGTGGCCACGGTGGTCCACGACGAGCCCGTCATGACGCTCACCAGTGCGCTGATGATGCAGCCCGAAGCCAGGAAGATGCCCGGCCGTATCACCTCCATGCCGTAGTAGATGAGTGTGGGCACCACGCCGCTCACCATCCACGCGCCGCTCAGTGCGCCTATGAGGAGCAGGATGACGAGTGCCGACCCCACGTTGGCTATGTTGTCGCAAATGGCCTTTTCAAAGGCTTTCCACGGCACGCCCAAGCACCCCATGCCCAGCGCCACACACAGGGCGCTCACCACGAGCAGCGTCACCTGACTGGCTCCCGCCAGCGCATCGCTGCCATAGGTGCGCACCACCAGCACGAGCATGCCTACCAGCACCACGAGCGGCAACAGCGAGATGAAGGCCGACGGCACGGGTTTCTTGAAGTTGACAGGAATTGGGAAAATACGCATATTCTTGCAGGGTTAAGTGTTCGTTTAGGGTTTTGCGTGCAAAAGTATCGTGAATGTCTGAATAGAACGTGCATCCTGTTGTATAAAAGCCTTGTGGGGATAAATCATGATAAAGTCCAATACCTGCCGCCCACAGCCGCCCGCTCCAGAGGCGTTTGCCACGCGTCTACAGTTGGCGACACGTTTGCCCTCATCTTCGCCGCCCGTCCGCGTCTCGTCCACTGCTCTGCGTTCTGCGCTCCGCGCTTCATGCTTGCGTGGCGTTTCTCCCCATCGCGTCCCTTCTGCTCCTATCTATCATATGGTTGTCCTATTTCACGCCACACCTTCTCATTTCTGACATAGGGCAAGGCGTCCTTAGAACGGGCTTTGGTCGTTGCCGTCAACCGACTGCAACGCCTCAGCCCGCTTTTTGTCACGGCGGCCTGTTTTTACGGCTCGCCGCCCCGCGGGAAATAGATGCTACGTAAAAAATTTTACGTACGACGTGAGTTTTTTTACGTACGACGTGATAT
>SFEP01000046.1 GCA_004557185.1 Bacteroidales bacterium | reverse complement strand
GAGTTTTTTTACGTACTACGTGCGTTTTTTTACGTAGCATCTCCTTTTTCCCATCCCCCACCCCGCCGAAAATAGATGCTACGTAAATTCTTCAATCAAGCAGACGCAGACCTGAACCATATGCTTGCCGCGGTATCTGAAGCACCTCCTCAAGAGTCTATTTTTTGACAAAGGGGGGGTGTCCATGATAAGCCGAAAGCCACACTTCTGTCTCTCGGAAAGTTAGGGGTGTAGTCTTAGGGTTTAGCGGACAGTAATAGTTTGAGTTGTTGAATTTCATCCGACACCCGTGTGCGTCATCCTTTCACACCCTTCAGTCACCGTTGCGTGTGCAGGGTAGCCCTTGTGCCAGCATGCCCGTTCGACAGCAAAAGAGGCTGTGCCGTCGTGCAGCATTGACGGCACAGCCTCTCAGGGTTGCGGTAGGTGTGTGGCTACGTGTAGCAGCCGTGTGCAGGTGGGTGGGCACGATGCCCTGCTTAGCGGTGGCGCAGCGCCAGTTCGCGCTCGATGTCGTCGAGGCTGACGCCCATTTGCTCGAGGAGCACCAAGGAGTGGTAGAGCAGGTCGGAAGCCTCGTAGACGAAGCGGCTGCGGTTGCCGTCGACGGCCTCGATAACGCACTCACCCGCCTCCTCCGTCACCTTTTTGCCAATGGCTTTCACCCCTTTGATGAAGAGGCGTGTGGTGTAGGAGCCTTCGGGCATTTCGGTGTGGCGGCGCGCCACCAGTTGCGCGAGTTCGCGGGCAAAGCCCTGGTGGGCAGGCGTGTCGAAGCACGAGGTGGTGCCGCGGTGGCAGGTGGGGCCCACGGGGCGGGCCTGAATGAGGAGCGTGTCGGCGTCGCAGTCGGCATACATGCTCTCCACGTAGAGGTAGTGGCCTGAGGTTTCGCCCTTGGTCCAGAGCTGCTGGCGCGTGCGACTGAAAAAGGTGACGCGGCTCTCGGCCTGCGTGCGTCTGAAGGCCTCCTCGTTCATGTAGCCCAGCATGAGCACACGCAGCGTGGCGGCGTCCTGCACGATGACGGGCAGCAGGCCGTCGGGGCATTTTGAAAGATTGAAGTCTGAAAAATTCATGGGTGAAGTAGATGCTTGATAGGGATGATGGGGCTTCGCTGCGTCAGCGTCGTACGTGAATGCCACGTTCATGCAGGATAGCCTTGAGCGCTGCAATGGAGATTTCGCCGTAGTGGAAGATGCTGGCGGCCAGCGCGGCGTCGGCGTGGCCCAGCGTGAAGGCGTCGGCAATGTCGTTTGCCGAGCCGGCCCCGCCCGAGGCAATGACGGGTATGTGCAGCGCCGCCGTGAGGCTGGCCAACGTGTCGCAGGGGTAGCCGTGGCGCGTGCCGTCGTGGTTCATGGAGGTGAACAGTATTTCGCCCGCCCCGCGCTGCTCGGCCTCGGCCGCCCACTCAAAGAGTTCGCGCTCCGTGGCGCGTGTGCCGCCGTGGGTGCACACCGTCCAGTGGCCGTCGGTGCAGCGGGCGTCAATGGCCACTACCACAAACTGGCTGCCGTAGCGCTTGGCAATGCTGTCGATGAGTGCGGGGTTGCGCAGGGCGGCGGAGTTGATGCTGATTTTGTCGGCCCCTGCGTCGAGCAGACGGGCTGCGTCGTCGAGGCTGCTGATGCCGCCGCCCACGGTGAAGGGAATGTGGATGCGGTCGGCAATGCGCTCCACGAGGCGCGTAAAGGTGTGGCGCCCCTCGCGTGTGGCGCTGATGTCGAGGTAGACGAGTTCGTCGGCCCCGCTGCGGGCGTAGTGTTCGCCCAGTTCTACGGCGTCGCCCACGTCGCGCAGTTGCTCGAAGTGGATGCCCTTGACGGTGCGCCCCTCCTTCACGTCGAGGCAGGGTATGATGCGTTTGCTCAGCATAGTTCGGATAGTGAGATGCGTCCCTCGTAGATGGCTTTGCCCACAATGATGCGGCGCAGACCGAGGGAGCGCAGGGTGCGGATGTCGTGGATGGAGGCGATGCCTCCGCTCACGGTAAAGGTGATTTCGGGATATTCAGCCTGAAGGCGCACGTAGAGTTCGGTGGCGGGGCCTTGCAGCATGCCGTCGCGCGAGATGTCGGTGCAGATGACCTGCGAGAGGCCGGCGGGCCTGAAGCGGTGCACGAGGTCGTCGATGCTCAGGGTCGTGTTCTCCAACCAGCCGTTTACGCTCACCAATCCGTCGCGCACGTCGGCGCCGAGCACCATGCGTTCAGGGCCGTAGTCGAGCAGCCAGCGTTCGAAGAGGGCGGGCTGCTGAGCCGCCACGCTGCCCACTACGGCATAGCGTGCGCCGGCCTCGAAGACGGCTTGCAGTGCCTCGTCGCTCTTGATGCCGCCGCCCCATTCAATTTCGGCTCCCGGCACAGCGGCCAGGGCGCGCAGTACGTCGAGGTTGGCGGGATGGGAAGCCTTGGCTCCGTCGAGGTCGACCACGTGCACGCGGTGGAAGCCATGCGCCACGTATTGGCGCACCATGTCGAGGGGCGTGGCGTCGTAGGTGCTGCGCTGGGCGTAGTCGCCCTTGGTGAGGCGCACGCAGCGGCCACCGATGAGGTCGATGGCGGGGATGATGAGGGTGGAAGAGGCTTGCATGGTGAAGGGGGTGGGAAAAGGTTGGGGTGGAAGTGTGGCGACGGGCGACGGCGCACGGAGGCCGCGTCAGAGCGCGAGGAAGTTGTGCAGGATGCGCTCGCCCACGTCGCCGCTCTTTTCGGGGTGGAACTGCGTGCCGTAGAAGTTTTCATACTTCAATGCTGCGCTGAAGAGCGTGCCGTAGTGCGTGGTGGCGATGGTGTCGGGGCAGAGCGTGGGGTAGTAGGAATGCACGTAGTAGACGAACTCGCCTCCCTGCAGCCCCGTGAAGAGTTTGCGCTCGAGGTTGCCTATCTGGTTCCAGCCCATGTGCGGCACTTTGAGGTCGGGTGCCGGCTGGAAGCGGCGCACGTGGCTGTCGAAAATGCCGAGGCACTGGGTGTCGCCCTCCTGCGAGTCGCGGCACATTACCTGCAACCCTACGCAGATGCCCAGCACAGGCTGGCGCAGCGAGGGTATGACGGCATCGAGCCCCGCGGCGCGGAGGTGGCGCATGGCCTCGCCGCAGTGGCCCACGCCGGGCAGGAGCACGCGGTCGGCGCGGCGAATGACGGAGGCGTCGGCCGTGACCACGAAGTCGGCGCCAAGGCGGTGCAGGGCATTTTCCACAGAACGCAGGTTGCCCATTTTGTAGTCGATAATGGCAATCATGGAATGCTGTTGCGGGTGCGGCTGGAGGGCGCGTGGTGCATTTCAAACCCACCCTCCGTCCGCTCTATTATATATAAGGAATAGGGAATGCTAAGCGTGAAGCCGCGGGCCTTATATCGAGCCCTTGCTGCTGGGCACGCGGTGGTCAGCCACGTTGCGCGTGATGGCCTGCCGCAGGCTGCGGGCAAAGGCTTTCCACACGCCCTCGATGAGGTGGTGGTTGTTTTCCCCGCGGGCGGTGATGTGCAGGTTGGCGTGGAGGGCTGCTGCCAGCGAACCGAACACGTGCTTGAACATTTCGGTAGGCGTGTCGCCCACATATTCGCGGGTGAAGGGCACGTCCCACTGAAAGTCGATGCGTCCGCCAAGGTCGAGTGTGACCTGTGCGTCGCATTCGTCCATGGGCAGGGCAAAGCCGTAGCGACCGATGCCGCGCTTGTCGCCCAAGGCTTGACGGAGCGCCTCGCCCAGGGCCAGGGCCACGTCTTCCATGGTGTGGTGCTCGTCCACCTCAAGGTCGCCACGGCAGGTGCACACCAGCGAGAGGCCCGCGTGGTGCGGCAGTTGTGCGAGCATGTGGTCGTAGAAGTGTAGGCCTGTGTCGATGCGCGTTTCGCCCATGCCGTCGAGGTCTACCTCCACGCAGATGTCCGTCTCGGCCGTGCGTCGCTGCACCACGGCGTGGCGCGAGGAGCGTCGCAGGAAGTCGGCCACCTGCAGCCAGTTGTCGGTGGCCAGCGCCAGGGCTGCGTGCTGCTCGGGGGTGAGCATGGTGGCGGCAGCCTCGGGGCGCTGCAGAAGAATGGCCTTGCAGCCCAGGTTGCACGCCAGCTGCACGTCGGTGGCGCGGTCGCCAATGACGAAGGAGCGTGTCAGGTCGCGCGAGCCGTCCATGTAGCCCGTCAGCATGGCCGTGCCCGGCTTGCGCGTCGGGGCGTTGTCGGCGGGGAAGGTGCGGTCGATGTGTTCGCGGGCAAAGTGGATGTCCTCGCCGGCGAGCGTGTCGAGCATGAAGCGGTGGGCGGGCCAGAAGGTGTCCTCTGGAAAGCTCGGCGTGCCCAGCCCGTCCTGGTTGCTGACGAGCACAGGTTCGAAGTCGAGCGTCATGATTTGCCGCAAGGCGGTGATGACGTGTGGCAGAAAGGAGAGTTTCGAGAGCGCGTCAATTTGCTCGTCGGCAGGCTCGCGCAGAATGGTGCCGTCGCGGTCGATGAAGAGCACGCGTCGCGGTGTGGAGGAGGTAGTGTCGGTCATGTGAAGAGGTGCCGCGTGACGTGCGGCAGCAGAAAGGGGTGTGCGGTTACTGACAAGAGGCCAGGGTGTGCAGGAGACGGTCGTTCTCGGCCGGCGTGCCGATGGTGAAGCGCAGGCAGCCCTCGCATTGCAGCACGCGGTTACGGTTTCGCACAATGATGCCGTGCTGCACAAGGTAGTCGTACACCCTGTCGGCATCAGTTACCTTGACCAGGAAGAAGTTGGCATCGCTGGGGTAGACGTGCAGCACGCAGGGCAGCGAGGGCAGCAGGGCGGCCAGCCTTTCGCGTTCGCTGATGGTTTCGGCCACGTGCTCGTGGTGCGGCTCCTGCCGCAAGCGGCGCATCACCTCCTGCTGTGTGGGAGCGTTCACGTTGTAGGGATATTTCACCCGAGCCAACACCTCGGCCACCTCGGTCGAGGCGAAGGCCAGTCCGAGCCGTAGGCCCGCCATGCCCCACGCTTTCGAGAGTGTTTGCAGCACGATGAGGTTAGGATGCCGATGGAGCACACCGAGCAGCGACCCTTTGGCCGAGAAGTCAGCGTAAGCCTCGTCCACCACGAGCATACCGCTGAAGCGGTCGGCCAGCGCCTCGAGTTCGTCGGTGCTGAAGGCGTTGCCCGTAGGGTTGTTGGGCGAGCAAACCCACATGAGGCGGGTGTGCTCGTCGCAAGCGGCGAGGAGGCTGGCGGTGGGCAGACTGAAAGCGGGGCCGAGCGGCACCTCGCGCAGCTCCACGTGGTTGATGTGCGCCGCCACGCTGTACATGCCGTAGGAGGGGGCGATGGCCACGGCGTTGTCGATACGGGGCTCGCAGAAAATGCGGAAGCAGAGGTCGATGGCTTCGTCGCTACCGTTGCCCACAAAAATCTGCTCGGGCGGCAGGCCCTTGATTTGCGAGAGCAGCGCCTTGAGCTGCTTCTGGTGCGGGTCGGGGTAGCGGTTCACGCCGTTGTCGTAAGGACTCTCGTTGGCATCGAGCCACACGGAAATGTCGCCGCCCTTGTAGTCGTCGCGGGCGGTGGAGTAAGGCGTGAGTTGGCGTATGTTTTCGCGCATGGGGCGTGATGTATTTATTATAAGGAAAGAGATGGGGTGGCGAAGCGCCTTTTTCAGACAAACAGCAAGGCAGGCCGCGTGGCTCAGCGGCGGGTGCGCACCTCCACGGCGCGGGCATGGGCCTCGAGACCCTCGGCGCGGGCCATGGTGGTAATGGTGGGTGCGAGGGAGGCCAGACCCTCGGACGAGAGTTCCTGGAAGGTGATTTTATGGAAGTAGCTGTCGAGGTTCACGCCGCTGTAGGCAGCCGCCCATCCGCTGGTGGGCAGTGTGTGGTTGGTGCCCGATGCGTAGTCGCCCGCCGACTCTGGCGAGTAGTGCCCCACAAAGACGCTGCCCGCGGCGGTGATGCGCTCCGCAATTTCCCAAGGGCGCTCCATCTGCACGATGAGGTGCTCGGCGGCGTAGGCGTTGGCAAAGTCCGTCATGGCCTGCCGCGTGGGCAGCACGATGATGCGGCTTTTCGAGAGCGACTGCTCCACCAGTGCGGCGCGCGGCAGCAAGGCCGTCTGTCGCTCCACCTCGGTGGCCACGGCCTCGGCCAGCGCACTGCTTTGGCACACGAGCATGGCCTGGCTGTCGGGGCCGTGCTCAGCCTGCGAGAGCATGTCGGCGGCTATGAAGTCGGGCCGTGCCGTGTCGTCGGCCATCACCAGCACCTCCGAGGGGCCGGCGGGCATGTCGATGGCGGTGTGCACGCTCACCTGCTGCTTGGCATGCGTCACGTAGCGGTTGCCGGGCCCGAAAATCTTGTTGACGGGCGCGATGCTCTCCGTGCCGTAAGCCATGGCAGCGATGGCCTGCGCGCCGCCGATGCGGTAGATGGTGTGCACGCCGCAACGGTTGGCGGCGTAGATGATTTCGGGCGCAATGAAGCCGTCGGCACCCTGTGGCGTGCAGAGCACCACCTCCTTGCAGCCGGCAATGCGGGCGGGCAGTGCCAGCATGAGCACGGTGCTGAAGAGCGGGGCGCGGCCACCGGGAATGTAGAGGCCCACGCGCTGTAGCGGCACGGCCTTCTGTATGCAGTGCACGCCTTGCTGGGTGTAGACGTCGACCGTGTGGGGACGCTGGGCAGCGTGAAAGGCCTCGATGTGGTGCATGGCGCGGTCGATGGCTCGCTTCACGTCGTTGCTCACGCCTTGCTCCATGCGTTGCCGTTCGTCGTCGGAGAGGGCGAGCGCGTCGATGTGGGCGTGGTCGAAGGCCAGGGCGAAACGGCGCAGGGCCTCGTCGCCATGAGCCCGCACCTCGGCTATGATGTGGCGTACTGATTGCTCCACGGCAGCATCGTCGGGAGCGTTGCGCTCCGTCAGGGCGGGCCAGGTGTCGGGCTGGGGGTTCTGAAAGATGGCTATGCGGTTCATCATGCGTTCAGGGAATCATGTTTTCAAGGTTGAGCACGAGAATGCCCTCAGCGCCGAGTTCCTTCAGCGCCTCAATTTTCTGCCAGAGCACGTCCTCGCTCATCACCGTGTGCAGCGAGCACCAGCCGGGGGCGGCAAGGGGGAGCACGGTGGGGCTGCGCATGCCGCCGATGAGGGCTACGGCGCGTTCCACCACGTCGGAGGGCACGTTCATCAATACGTATTTGAAGCCGCGGCTGTTCACAATCGAACTGAAGCGGAACTTGAGTTTTTCCACCTCAGCCAGTTTCTCGGCGCTCAGATGCGGGTTGGCCACCAGCGCGGCCTCAGAGTGGAACACCTGCTCCACCTCCACCAGTCCGTTCTGTATGAGTGTGCCGCCCGACGACACGATGTCGAAGATGCCGTCGGCCATGCCTACGGCGGGGGCTATCTCCACCGAGCCCGCTATCTCGTGAATGTCGGCCTTGATGGCGAGGCTGTCGAAGTAGGAGCGCAGAATGTGGGGGTAGGATGTGGCCACGCAGCGCCCGTTGAACCAGGCCGGGCCGTGGTACTCCACGCCGCGGGGCACGGCCAGCGAAATGCGGCAAGCGCCGAAGCCGAGGCGCATCACCTCGCGCAGCGCCAGGTCGCGTTCGGCCACCTCGTTCAGCCCCACAATGCCCACATCGGCCACGCCCATGTGCACGGCTTGCGGTATGTCGTCGTCGCGCAGGTAGAGCACTTCGATGGGGAAGCCTGTGGCGCGTGCCACGAGTTTGCGTTTGCTTTGTGCTACGTCGATGCCGGCGTCGGCCAGCAGCGACATGGTGTCTTCGTTAAGCCGGCCCTTGGCCTGTATGGCTATTCTCAACATGTGTTTTTGTGTTAGGAGTGATGCTGCGTGTTACAGCGATAATGCCTTTGTGGTAATAAATTGACTGCAATATTACGGCTTTTCGTTGAAATGTGCAAGCACTTTCCCTCCTAACAAGGCTTCGTGCTACATTCTGCTCACTGCGCGCCGCGGTGTGCATGCTGCTGGCTTCAGCCGCGCAGGCTGGCCGCCGCCTCATGCACTGCGCACGCCATTGCCTGTATAAAGGAGGGGTATATATAATAAAAGGAGGGGCGCACTCTCTGCAGAGCGCGTCCCTCAGTTGTGGTGGTCAGGCTGTTTTTACTTCAGGCCAAGCTTCTTGGCAATGTCGGCGGGGATGGCCTTTTTGTTGATGAGAATGTTCATCGTTTTGTAAGCCACATAAGCCTTCGAGGCGTAGAACATGCCGTGGTATTTGCCGTAGTCGCCCCACGAGTTCTTCACCATGAAGTAGTTGTTGCCCTTGGGGTCCTTGGCCAGACCGTAGATAACCATGCCGTGGTCGTCGGTGGTTTCCCAGTTGTCGTAGCCCTGCTGACGGAGTTCCTGCGTGATGGTCAGTTCGTCGTCGCTGCTCACCTGGGCGCCCTGCTCCATGGTGCCGCCCCAGCGTGCAGCGTCAGAGCCCTGCAGGTCGCGTATTTTGAGTTCCTTGGGCACGTAAGCGTAGCCTTTGCCGTTGCGGCGGCCGAAGTAGTACTCCGTCACGTCAGCGCCCCAGGCAATGGGGTAGCCGTTCTTCACAGCCTCTTCCATGACGCGCATAAACTCGTCGAGCGGCAGGTTGTAGCTTTCGGCCCAGCGCCAATTGTCCTGAATTTCGAGGATGAACTTGCCGTAGAAAGGCTCGTGAGTGTACGAGGTGAGCGACACGTAGTCGTCCATGTTCAGGCCGAGGTATTCGCTCACGTAGGTTTGCGGCGTGTAGGTTTTCTTGCCTACCTTCACCTCGGTGGGCAGTTCGCCGAAGTAGTTGCGGTAGATGCCGTCGAGGTCCTTTTTCCAGGTGAGTGAAATCTTCTTGTGTTCACCCTTGGCCAGAGCCTTGACGTAAGCCGAGGTTACAGCGTCGAGCTGGTTGAAGTTGAAGAGGCTGTCGCCGTAGAGCGAGCCGGGAGCGGGCATGGCCTGCTGCGGCACGATGCCGTAGTGCTTGAGGCAGTACACGGCGTCGTAGAACGAGCCGCCCTGCGAGAAGCTCACGTCGCCGTGGGTGCGCACGGCCTTGTCGGCGCGGTCCATGTAGGTTTTGTACACGAGGAACGATTCGCACAAGTCGTGTGAGCCCTTGCCCATACGCAGCAGTTCGGCCTCGAAGAAGCCCAGCGAGGAGTAAGCCCAGCACGTGCCGCTCTGGTTCTGGTCCTTGATGGAGGTAATAGGCAATTCTTTCACTACGGTAAACTTCACCGTGTCGTCGGTTTCAGCCAGTTGGCGGCTCGATGCGGCCATTGAGGCGGGCAGCAGGCACATGGCCACTGCCAGAAGAAGTGATTTTTTCATTGTAAAGTGTATGATTTGATAATGTTGTCAAAAATAGGTAGTGAGGTCAGCCCTCGCGTGCTGCGAGGAAAGCCTCCACGTCGGCAATGTGATAGGGGATGCGCTCTTTGCCGAGGAAGCGGCAACCGTCCTTCGTCACCAGCACGTCGTCCTCAATGCGTATGCCGCCGAAGTCCTTGTAGTGCTCAATGGCGTCGAAGTTGAGGAACTGTGCGTTCGTGCCCTCGCGGCGCCACAGGTCGATGAGGTCGGGAATGAAGTAGATACCCGGCTCGTCGGTCACCACGTGGCCCTCTTCCAGGCGGCGGGCAAAGCGCAGTGAGGCGGTGCCGAACTGCGAGGAGGGGCGCGTTTCGTTGTCGTAGCCCACGTAGGTCTGGCCCAAGCCTTCCATGTCGTGCACATCCATGCCCATCATGTGTCCCAAGCCGTGGGGCAGGAAGAGGGCGTGGGCTCCGGCCTGCACAGCCTCCTGCGTGTCGCCCTTCATCAGGCCCAGCTCCTTGAGCCTTTCGGTCATGAGGGTGCAAACGGCCATGTGCACATCCCACCAACGCACGCCGGGCTTGGCGTGTGTGAGTGCCAAGTCGTGGCAGTCCACCACGATTTGGTAAATTTCCTTCTGCTTCTGGGTGAACTTGCCGCTGATGGGCGTGGTGCGGGTGTGGTCGGAGCAGTAGTTGTGGTTCGTTTCGGCACCGGCGTCGCAGAGCAGCAGGCGTCCCGCTTCGAGGGGGCGGGGCGAGGGATAGCCGTGCAGAATTTCGCCGTGCATCGACACGATGCTCTGAAACGAGGTGATGCAGCCGTAGGCCGAGGCGATGCCGTCGAGCATGCCGCCGATGTATTGCTCCGTCACGCCAGGACGGCACAGGCGCATGGCCGTGGTGTGCATTTCGTAGCCAATGCGGGCGGCGCGTTCCAGTTCCTCAATTTCGCCGGCCGACTTCACGCTGCGCAGCTGCACCACGGCCTTGATGAGGGGCACCGAGGCGGCTTCGCGCTGCTTCGAGGGGTGAATGCCGAGCAGGTCCATGAGCCATATCTGCGTGTCGTGGCGATAGGGCGGCAGGAAGTGCACTTTGCGGCCTTGAGCCACAGCCTGGCGCACCTTTTCCTCCATCTGCCCCATGCTCAGGCTGCAGGCAGCGCCGCACTCCTCGGCCATGGCCTTCACGGAGTGCACCGAGCCGAACCACACGATGTCGTCGATGTCTATTTCATCGCCTGCCAGCCAGTCCTCGCCGCTGTCGGCGTCGAGCACACCAGCCAAGCCGTTGCGCTGCTGACCGAAGAAGTAGAGGAACGAACTGTCCTGGCGAAATTTGTAAGTGTTGGCGGGATAGTTGAGCGGGCTGTCGTTGTTGCCGGGCAGCACGATGAGGCCGCTGCCTACGAGCTGGCGCAGGCGGTTGCGGCGTTCCACATAAGTTTGTTTGTCGAAAAGCACGTAGAGTGGTATTTTTTAGAAAAAAGGAGTGGATAGTAATAGGTGTGGGGCGATGCTCGTCAGGCAGCCGTGTCAGCCCTTGCTTGAAGGTGGGTGCTGTGTGCCCGATGGCGCCTCTTTTTGTTCATTTCACGCATGGCCGCCGAGGCTCCACGCTAAATGGGTGTGTTTGATGGCAAAATTACACTTTTTCTTTCGGAATACGCGTATCTTTGTCAGCAATTTGCGTGCGGCGCTGCCCGGTGGGGCGGCTCGCATGCCCCGACGCGAAGCCCTGCAGCAGCAGGCGGCTGCGTCATTTCAGTGTACCGAACTTACTAAACTGACGGACCTACCTCTCTTTTCTACACACATGAAGTCAAACACCGAAACCCCTGTACCGCGTGTGGCCTGGACGGCCCACCCCGATGCCGGCCTCGTGCTTGAGGGCGGCGGCATGCGCGGCGTGTTCACCTCGGGTGTGCTCGACTGCTTTATGGACCTCGGCATCACCTTTCCCTACTGCGTGGCGGTGTCGGCGGGGGCTTGCAACGGCCTCTCCTATATGAGCGGCCAGCGCGGCCGTGCCCGCCGTTCGAATGTCGACGTGCTGCAGAAGTACCGCTACATAGGGCTGCGCTACCTGTGGTCGCAGCACAGCATTCTCGACCGCCGCTTCATGTACGACACGCTGCCCAACCGCGTGCTCCCCTTCGACTACGAAGCCTGCTTTGCCAACCCCATGCGCTATGAGATGGTGGCCACCAACTGCCTCACGGGTCGTGCCGTCTACCTGAGCGAGCGCAGCGACCCGCGCCGCCTGCTGCAAATCACCAAGGCCACGAGCGCGCTGCCCTACGGCTGCCCCGTGGTGTGGGTCGACCACGTGCCCTACCTCGACGGCGGCATCACCGACGCCCTGCCCGTGGAGCGCGCCATGAGCCAGGGCTACGCCTACAACGTGGTGGTCACCACCCACAACGCCGGCTACCGCGACGAGGACTACGGCTTCCGTCTGCCCCGCATGGTCTACAGCCGTTTCCCCCGTCTGCGGGCCGTGCTGAGCCACATGCACGAGCGCTACAACAAGCAGATGGACCTGCTCGAGGCTCTGGAGCGCGAGGGCCGCGTGCTCATCATCCGTCCGCAGCGCCCGCTCGAGGTGGGCCGCCTCACCCTCGATGCCGAAAAGCTCAACGCCCTCTACCGCGAGGGCTACGACACCGCAGCCCGATTGCTGGGCTGAGCGGCACATGGGCCGACGGTCTGCCAC
The DNA here is from genome assembly GCA_004557185.1 of Bacteroidales bacterium. Classification (GTDB taxonomy): domain Bacteria; phylum Bacteroidota; class Bacteroidia; order Bacteroidales; family Bacteroidaceae; genus Alloprevotella. The sequence goes on along the minus strand of SFEP01000046.1, from coordinate 7,812 downwards.
GCTATCTGCACGCTCTAAAAATAGGCATACGCCCCCCTCTGACGGGCATAGGGGTAGCCTGAAATAGATGCTACGTAAAAAAGTTTACGAACGACGTGATAAAATTTACGAACGACGTAATTTTTTTACGTAGCATCCCGTTTTTACCGTCCGCCGCCCCGTCAGAAATAGATGCCGTGGGAATTTTCTTCCACGGCGTGGGAACTTTCTTCCACGGCGGGGTAACTTTTTCCCACGGCATCCGTGCCGACGCGCTGTGAGCCGGTGCGCACGCCCCCTTCACCACACAAGCAGCGGAGACGCCGCGGCAGGTGCTGTCCTGCTGTCGGCGTCTCCGCTGTGTAGTGGGCACCTGCCCCTATATATATAAAGGAGTGGTGCGTGTGTTGCGCTGGGGCTTAGCAGCCGGCTGCGCAGCGCGGTTTGATTTGCTGGAAGAAGTCGTTGCCCTTGTCGTCCACGAGGATGAAGGCGGGGAAGTCCTGCACCTCGATTTTCCACACGGCCTCCATGCCCAGTTCGGGATATTCCACGCATTCAATGCTCTTGATGCTCTGCTGCGAGAGGATGGCTGCGGGTCCGCCGATGGAGCCGAGGTAGAAGCCGCCGTGCTTGTGGCAGGCGTCGGTGACGGCCTGCGAGCGGTTGCCCTTGGCTATCATCACCATGGAGCCGCCGTGGCTCTGGAAGAGGTCGACGTAGGGGTCCATGCGGCCGGCGGTGGTGGGCCCCATGGAGCCGCAGGGCAGGCCAGCGGGCGTTTTGGCAGGTCCGGCGTAGAGCACGGGGTGGTTCTTGATGTAGTCGGGCAGTTCTTCGCCGTTGTCCAGACGCTCCTTGAGTTTGGCGTGGGCAATGTCGCGTGCCACGATGATGGTGCCGTTGAGGCTGACGCGTGTGGCTACGGGATATTTGGCCAGCTCGCGGCGCACCTCGTCCATGGGGCGGTTGAGGTCAATGCGCACGGCGTTGCCTTCGCCAGCCTGGCGCAGTGCTTCGGGGATGAGGGATGCGGGGTTGTCGTCCATCTTCTCAATCCAGATGCCGTCCTTGTTGATTTTGCATTTGATGTTGCGGTCGGCCGAGCAGCTCACGCCCAGACCCACGGGGCAGCTGGCGCCGTGGCGCGGCAAACGGATGACGCGAACGTCGTGGGCATAGTATTTTCCGCCGAACTGAGCGCCGAAGCCCAGGCGGTGTGCCTCGTCGAGGAGCTGCTTCTCCAGTTCCACGTCGCGGAAGGCGCGTCCCGTTTCGTCGCCCGTGGTGGGCAGGTTGTCGTAGTAGTGCGTGCTGGCCAGCTTGACGGTGAGCAGGTTTTTCTCGGCCGAGGTGCCGCCTATCACGAAGGCAATGTGGTAGGGCGGGCAGGCAGCCGTGCCGAGCGTTTTCATTTTGCTCACGAGGAAGGGCACGAGCGTCTGCTTGTTGAGAATGGCCTTCGTTTCCTGATACAGGTAGGTTTTGTTGGCCGAGCCGCCACCCTTCGTTACGCACAGGAACTTGTATTCCATGCCCTCGGTGGCCTCGATGTCGATTTGTGCGGGCAGGTTGCACTTGGTGTTCACCTCGTCATACATGTTGAGCGGGGCGTTCTGCGAGTAGCGCAGGTTCTCCTCGGTGTAAGTTTTGTAGACGCCTTTCGAGATGGCTTCCTCGTCGCAGAAACCCGTCCACACCTGCTGTCCCTTTTCGCCGTGCACAATGGCCGTACCCGTGTCCTGGCAGATGGGGAGCTGGCCCTTGGCAGCCACCTCAGCGTTGCGCAGGAAGGTGAGGGCTACATATTTGTCGTTGTCGCTGGCCTCAGGGTCGGTCAGGATTTTGGCCACTTGCTCGTTGTGGGCGCGGCGCAGCAGGAACGACACGTCGCGGAAGGCTTGGTTAATCATGAGCGTGAGGGCTTCGGGCTCCACTTTCAGTATGGGTTTGCCCTCAAAGTCGCCCACCGACACGTGTTCCTTGCTCAGCAGGTAATACTCCGTGTCGTCCTTGCCCGTCTGGAACATGGGCGCGTACTTAAATTCAGGTGTTTGTGCCATGAAGATGTAGTATTGTTATGTAAGATGAGTAAATCGTGTGGTGTGAAAAACTGCGTGAAGCAAAGGTAGGTAAATAGGTTTAGATACCAAGCCTTTGCTTCACGCTTTTTTATTTGGCGGGGATAAATGTGGGAGCGATAAAAGTGTCGGGGATAAGCGTGGCGGGGCTTTCAGGCTGTAGGTCACGCCCACGCCCTGTTCGTTGTGAGGCAGCGCCTCAGAGCACCACCTTGGCGGTTTGCACGCCGGCCGCCGAACTGCTCTCCACCACGTAGCAGCCTGCGGGGAGGGGCAGGGTGAGCGAGCCGTTGCACATTTGCTGGCGCAGCAAACGGCCACCAGCGTCGTAGATGCGGAGCGTGGCACCCTGCGGTGCGTTCACACTGAGTGCGCCGCGCTGGGCACGCACCAGCATTCCGGCATGAGCCGTAGTGGTGCTGATGCCTTCGTCCACTTCGAGGTTGAGGCCAGTCTGCTGTGCGTTCAGAATTTCGCCCGTCTTGGTGTCGAGCAGCAGGACGGCAATGTGCACGTTAGCCAGGTTTTCCACCGTTTCGGGCAAGGTGAAGGTGTGGGTGAACGTCTGCTTCTGGCCTTTCACGATGGGGGCTTGGATGCTGCCCTCCACGCCGAGCAAGCCCTCGATGCTGCGGCCTACGTGGTCGATGTTGGCCAGATACTGCATGCCCTTCTGTGTGAGGTCGCGCAGGTTTTCAGGCACCTGCGAGGGGTTCATCGTGGGGTAGTAGTTGGATTGAACGCCCTTCAGGCCGCTCTCTGTCACTACGTACGACACGGCGTAGGGTGCCTCAATGCAGTCGATTGAGAAGATGGCGTCCGTCGTCACGCTCACGGTTCGCGTATCCCTGTCGGTGCTCACATTGGTGATGTCGAAACGGGCCTCGCAGGGGAGTTCGAAGATGTAGTCCATGTCGTAGGCAATGCCGAGGTCGCCCTTGCCGTGTTCGCCTGTGCCGTTGTAGGGGTCGCTGCTTGTGAGGCGGTTGAGCGTGCAGCCGGGGAAGCCGCCGCTGGCGTAGTTGTCGAGGATGTACTTGAAGTCGGCACTCTCGAAGACGTCGTTGTAGTGCACGCCGATGGGGATGAAGCGGTCGCCGTAGATTTCGCTCAGCAGCTCCACAGCCCGCATGCCGCGGGGGCACCAGCCGCACCAGGTGCCGGTAAACTCTTCCATCACCACGTTGCGGGGCACGCTTTCCTGTCGGTCAACGGCTGTCACCGAGCCTTCCACGGGGTCGCAGGGTTCGGTGAGGGGTGCGTTGTTCACCTCCACCAGGTTGATGACGATGGGGATGCGCTTGGCCGTGGTGGGTGCTTTCACCTCGGTGTCCATGTGGGCGTAGTAGAGGAAGCCCACGGGATTGTCGTACGTTATATCCGTCGTGGTGTTCTCGATGGTGCAAGTGAGTTTGGCGTTGGGCATAGGCTCCGTGCCGTAGTTCATGATGCCGATGGAGAGGTCGGTGTCGTCACCCAGGAAGCCGCGCACGTGGCTCACGCCGGCCATTTGCAGGTCATAGGGTTTGAAGCCGCCGTCGCCCTCGGTGATGCACTGTATGAAGTAGCCGTAGCACAAGTGGTAGTCGCCGTAGAGCATGTAGCGCATGTGGGTATAGTCGCGGGCCACGAAGTCGCCAGTGCCTGTGTCGCGCACCACAAACGAGGAGTAGCGGTTGCAGGGCACCACGTAGGCATGCAGCGGGGCTTTCTCGTCGAAGTGGAGCGTGAAGCCCACCTCAAGCGTCTTCACCTCTTCGAGCAGGCACTCCACGGGGAAGTCCTCCACCACGTCGCCCTTGTAGCCCTCAAAGGTTGCGGCATAGAGCGTGTCGCCCTCCACGTCGGGATTGTTCACCCACACTCTTACGCTCTTGGCGCCGGCTGGCACAATGGTGCGTATGGTTTTGATGGTGTTGCCCAGGAAGTAGCGTGTGAGGTCTTCGCTGTAGTAGGTGCTGTAGGCAATGTCGGTGCCTTCGACCACGGGGTTGAAGTTCTGCACCAGGATGGTGGAGTCGATGGGCAGGTTGGTGAGCCACTTGCTGGGCTGCTTTTCGGGCTTGTTAGGGTCCTGCATGTAGACGTTCTTCGTGCTGACAGCAGCGCGGCACTGCTGTGTGCTCACGGCCTGTGCTTGCCGTGGCTTGCCTCCGGGCAGGGTGCGCTGCGCCAGGGCGGCGGCTGTGGTGAGGAGTGCGGCGGTCAGCGCCAGCACGAGTTTGTGTGTAAAGGTTTTCATAGGCTTGTAAAAGGGAATGTGAAGAATATGTTTGGCAAATAGATGGGTTGTGTCTGCGAAATTAGACATAATGCAGCATACATGCTCAGATTTCTTGAAAAAAGTGCATGTGCTCATGTTTCCATGCTGTCGGCGAGCGTCATGGCAGCGTGGTGCTCTATGCCACCGAGGGCGCACCTCCTGGTTGGGAGATGCGCCCTCGTGCGGGGTGCGGCAGCTGGGCCGCCGCGGTGTGTCTGTATTATTGCCAGATGCGGCTTTTGGGCTGCTGGTCCTCGTCGTCATCATTGCCCCAAATGGCGGAGCCTCGCTTGATGGAGCGCTGCTGACCGCCGCTCTGGTTGAGGTTTACCCCCACGCTGCTTTCGAGGAGTGAGGAGCGGTGTGCAAAGTGCAGTGTGCGCACCGAGGGTTGTATATAGGTTTTCTTCATCATGTTTTTTTATTTAATCATTACTTTCTTTCCGTTTACAATGTAGAGGCCCTTGCCGGCGTGCTCCACGCGGCGTCCGCTGAGGTCGTAGACGGTCTGCTCCTGAGCGGGCTGGTTGCCGATGGTGTCGATGCCTGTGGGCACTCCGAACACGAGGCGGAAACTGCCTGAGCCGCCCGCGGCGGTGTTGTTATCCACGGGCAGATAGGCTCTGAAGCCTTTCACGGTGGTGCCGGTGTATTTGGCGAACGTCAGCGCGCCGCCAATTTCCTGCATGGTGCAGATGATCTTGCCAGTGATGGTCGGCGTGGTGATGGTCTCCAACTGGCCTCGCAGCTGGTTTTTGCCTGTAAAGCCGGGGTCAGAGCCTGCTATTGCAAGGTAGGCGCACTTATTACTCGTTTCTCCGCCCTCCACGTACTCCGTGACGAACGCCGTGTTGGCAGGAATGACATCGCCTTTGTACTCCGTCAGGTTGAAATAGTTGTTGGTAACCGTACCCGTATAGAATTTGATACGGCTTTCATCCTTTCTCAACGGCACAGGGCTATAGAACGTGCCGAGCTTGTAGTCGTCGGGGTCGGCGTAGACGGGCACTGGCAGCCACGTCACTTCTTCAATTTCCCAGTCACATACGTTGGCGGCATAACTGTTCTGGCGGTCTACCACTTGTCGGTCGGTGTTGTTGTACATGTAGCAACTGCCTTTATCAGTCTTAGGGACATAATATCCTATGTTTGTAGCAGAGGCTTCGAAAGTGAACTGGTCAAACTGAGTGTTGCTACTACCTATCGCCCAAGTGTTATTGATGTAAAAGCCGTTTCCTACGTTCAGAAGTTTGAACTTGCTGTTGCCCGCGTCACGGAACATGAACACTGTCTCTACGCCGTTTTCGGCAGACAGCGCCATCTTCTGGTTGTCATTATGTGAGGTTAAGTTACCCGTTACGTATTTGGTGTTGACCTTACCCTTAAGCCGGTATAGCTTGCCTGCCGTGGGCTGGTTGATGGTGTAGCCGGCGGCGAGGATGGCTTTCAAGTTTGCGAGCGATGTTTCTACTGCGCTTGCGGTGCTGCTTGCGCTCAGTGCCTCGGCGGCCGTGATGGCATTAGCCACATCGATGTTTCCGTTGAAAGTGTAGTAGCCTACCTTGCTGACGTCAGTCTTTGCGTGGTAAGGCTTGACGGTTGCAAGGTTCGAGGTAATGTCGGACTTCAGAATTTTGTAAGCAATGGGGCCTGCATCTGCATCGCTCACGCTGCTGCCCGTTTTGATAAGGTAGTGCTGCACACCTGCATCGCTGGCAACATTGTATGTGCGGGCACCGCCATTAAGTCCGTAGCCAGGCGAGAAACTGATATAATAATTCGCATCTACAAACTTCAAGCGCCAGCCAATATCATTCCCATCAATATTCTCAAGGGTAACGGGTGAGGCCTGTGCGACATCCTCCGTGAACGTCAAGGAACGATCGTTAGCCTCAGCCCTGATAAACTTTTTGTTTTCCGTGCTATACAAGTAGCATTTGTCGTTATACTTGTATATTGCCCACGTTGTAGATACATTCGCAGCATTAATGTTGGGGAATGCAGTCCATCCATTGGCGCCTGCCAACGTCAGAGTTGTGGTGCCATCGAAGGTATCGTTTGTTGTGTTATAGTAGGCCAAGTAGCCACGCGATGCGTTGGTGCACTTGATTTGGAAAATCTCGCCGTTTCCGAGTGTAACTCTGCTGGCAGTGCTGCGGGCTTGGTTGTACTCGGTCATCATCGTGTTGTAATTGTCTACGGTAGTCGAGTTGGCAAAATTTGTCAGCGCAGTGGATAATGGTTCCAAATCTGCATAAATGTACTGGCCAACATAGGCTGGATCTACACTGAACAACGCTTGTGCAGTCCAATAGTCAGGTGCGTACGTAATCTTATTCTGCAAAAGCGTCTTGACATCATCTGCCAGGTCGCCCGCTTCGATAAACTGGAAAGCATTGCCTGTATCGCCTGTCTGACCATATCCGCTATTCCAGTTTACAACGCCGTGCTGTCCGCTGGTTTGAGCTACATTGAGCGCGCCCGACCTGTTAGTGGAAAGCATAAATGGATAATTGGTCACCGTGCTTGTGGTGCGGATTTCCATATCTGTGTCGGGAAGGTTGCCCAAAGGAATCGCTGTGTTGTTGCGGGTCTCATTTCCCACTATCTTATTTCCCTCGGGAATGTAGAAGTAGTACTTGTTGTCGGTATGCTTGTAGATGGCAAACTGGAAATTGTCAAGACCGTCGTACAGGCTTTTGTTGACACTTTGCGCAGCATAATTGGAAGAGAGGTAACCGCTGTGGTCACTATCGTAAAGCAGGTACACATCCTTTGAAGCAGTGGTTCTTCCCGATTTCACCAAATAGACTTTGTCGTTGCTCAGGCCTGCCAAGTTCGAAATTACAGGAGCCTGCACAGCACCCGTTACCGTGAGCGAGCCCGTGGTGTTGGTAAGGTCTCCGTCGTTGGTGGTGTTGTTGTACACAAAGTAGCGGAGCACGTAGTAGCCTGCGGGCACGGCTGACAGTGTAGCGGTGTAGCTACCATCAGAGGTTGTAAGTTCCTTGGCTGTGTAATCGTATGCCTGCACCGAGCCGTTGGCCGTGGCCAGGTCGATGCCGAGCACGTTGAGCGTACCTGCGGTGATGGTGAGCGTCACGCCGACGGTGCCCTGAGTTTCCACCTTGATTACCTGTGTCACGGCGTGCACCTTGTTGTTACCCGTGTAGGATATCCCCGAGGGGAACGTTGTGATGATGGGGCGGCTGTGCGGAGGCGCAGCGCTCGTCCAGGGCTCTGTGAAGTCGGCCCATGCTGTGGCACTCACGCTGAGGCACAGCATCATGAGAGTAAATAACTTTTTCATAGGTTATGGATATTGTTTTTTATGGTTACAAGGAAGGTGCGTTTGCCTTAGCGCCTAACGTCCCGCTCTGCAGGGCTTGCAGCATTTCGGAGCCGAGGCGTGTGAGTTCGTCCCGATGAATGCAGCCGAAGGGTGTTTGACGTGTGAGTCCCATCACCACGGGTGTGCCGTGGCACGTG
>SFEP01000002.1 GCA_004557185.1 Bacteroidales bacterium | reverse complement strand
GACTATGTGTATTTCCAAGATGAGAACTTTGACAGCGATGAAAAGGAAATTGTTTGCCGTTATCCGCAGTTCTTTGCCACACGACTTCTCCGTGAGAGTGTCATCAAATCGGTGAAAACAAAAAGTGGTAAGGGTGGAACCTACTTTGGCGCCACGGGATGCGGCAAGACCTATACGATGGCGTTCCTTGCCCGTCAGCTCTCGTTGCGTTGCGCAGCCGAGATAGGTTCGCCTACGATACTGATGATTGTTGACCGCGAAGACCTTCAAAAACAAGGTGCGAAACTCTTTACCAAGAGTACTGAGTTTTTGGGCTTGGGCGAGGTTTCGGTTGTGCCAAGTCGTAAAAAGTTGCGCGAAGAACTTAGTCTGAGAGATAGCGGAGGTTTCTTCATCTGCACTATCCAAAAGTTCTGCGACAGGAAGGATGACCCCATCGGACTTGTCAATGAACGCAGCAACATCATCTGCTTCAGCGATGAAGCACATCGCACACAGATAGAAGGGTCGAAGCGTATTCAGTTCAGCGAGGATGCTGACGAAAATATGCGTGCCATGCTGTCAAAGCCATACGCTAAAGTGCTACGTGAAGCATTGCCCAATGCCACATTCGTAGGCTTTACAACCTATCAGACTTTCGGCGACGAGATAGACCGCTACACGATGGATCAGGCTGTGGCGGACAAGATTACTGTGCCTATCAAGTATCATCCACGTATAGCCAAAGTGTTGCTCAATCAGGAGAAGGCCAAAGAGATTGAGGCATATTATGCTAAATGCGCTGATGAAGGCTCAACCAAAGAAGACATTGCAAAGAGCAAAAAGGCCATGAGTTCGTTAGAGATGATTCTTGGCGAGCCTGACCGTCTGGAGAAACTTGCCGTTGATATACATGACCATTACGTATCTTCCGTAGCCAACGACCCAGACAGAGTACAGAAAGCCATGGTTGTCTGCTCCAACAGAAAGATTGCTTACGACTTGTTGCTGAAGTTCAAGGCTCATTATCCAGAGTGGTTTGATGAGAGGAAGACTCCAGAAGGTGTCAAAGTTTCGCCAGAAGAGCTGAAAGAATTGAAGGAAATGCCGACTATCGCCATGGTAGCCAGCGTTGGAAGTAATGACGCGGCCGATATGTACAACTATCTGGGAGGCGTTAAGAATGACCAGCGTTCGGAAGAGTTGGATGCCACCTTCAAACAAGAGCATTCTAATTTCCGCATTGTCATTGTTGTAGATATGTGGATAACGGGATTCGATGTGGAATGTCTTACCTACATGTATAACGATAAGCCGTTGCAGAAACATTCGTTGATACAAACCATCAGCCGTGCCAACCGAAAATTCCCCGGCAAGGAGTATGGTCTGATTGTTGACTATATCGGTATTCGCGACCAGATGATGGAAGCCAGAAAGATGTATGGTGGAGACAATTCCGTTGCATTAACCGAAGATGATATAGAACAGGCTACTCTCATCTTCCGTGAGTACATGGAGATTTTGAAGGCATTGTTCAGAAATTATGATCTGACACCATTCCTGAATCCAGAAACCGATCCTGCAACAAGATACACACTATTGGCAAAGGCTGCGGAGTTTGTATTCTCGTCAAACGAGAACTTCAACTCTGTCAGCAAGGAAGGAAAGAAAACAAAGAAAGTTACTTTCAAGACCTATTTCCTGCAAAATGTGAAGAGGATGCGAAAGGCTTACGACCTTTGTCAACCTTCGGGAGAACTCTGTGAGGAAGAGTCGGCATTGGCACAATGCTTTATGGCTATTGCCGGTATGGTCTATAAAATGAATGGAACCGATGCTCCAGACACTGACACCATGAATCGCCGGGTGGCAAAGATGGTGGAGGAGGCCTTGAAGTATAACAATGTGGAGAGCATTCTTGAAGAGGGTGAGGAAATGGATATCTTCGGACCTGAATTCACAGAAAGGCTTGAAGATATCAAGATGCCTGCTTCTAAATTGGAAACGCTGATAAAACTTCTTCGCAAACAAATCATAGAGTACGGGAAGACAAATCAGATTGCATCGAAGAGGTATCAAGAAATGCTGGAGGCTACCATTCATGAGTACCACGACAGACGTAAATTCCTGTCAGAACAAGAGGCTGGTGCAACACAGGAAGCCACTGCGGAAAGTATCATCAAGAATGCCACTGAGCAGGCTCTAAACATTCTCAAAGGTATGCAGGCTGACCGAGAGAGTTTTCGCAAGTTGGGGCTTACTTTTGAAGAGAAGGCATTTTATGACATCTTAATTCATCTAAGAGACAAGAACAACTTCGAATATGGAGAAGACAAAGAGGTGGATGGTATTGTTGTCAACGATAAGTGTAAGAGTCTTGCATGCAAGATTCGAGATATCATTGATGCAAAATCATCATTTGCCGATTGGCTCAACAACCAGCGAGTTCGTGACCAGTTGAAACAAGACATCAAGATTTGCCTTGTCAAGAATGGCTATCCGCCTCAGTACACTCCAGAAGTGTTCCGCGAAGTAATGGAGCAAGTGGAGAATTTCAAGGAGAACGAGGATGTGGAAGATAATGATGTGAAGACTACTTCTGTGGTTTCCATGTATCCTCTGATTGAGGAGGAAGGTGAGATGATGATGGCCGCTGAGCCATTTGAGTGCTATAAATGGAATCGCTTTGACCAAAACATTATTGATTTCTTTGGGGGTGATAAAACTATCCTTGTTGGGTGTGCCAAGGACAAAAAACAGAAAGAATGGATTCTGGTGCATAGAATATATAATGTAAGGTTAGGCAAGACCAAGGGTTCTATGGAAGAGCATAGAGAGATGTTCGGAAGAACGTCTTTGTTAGTCCTATATGATTTTGGTAAACCAGATAAGCTCTCAGCCTATACGATTACAGGGCATAAGGAGATGGGTAGGGATGAACTGAAGGCGATGGACTATCCTAACAAGAATCCACGTAAGAGCTATATGACTTTCTCGATAAAACAACTTGATATCGATTTAAGTCTTTTGGCTAACCATCGTCTAATAGAGAAGCTGCTAGAATTAAATCCTGGAAATGAAAAAGGTACACCAGTGTTTATAGAACCGTAAAACAAATGTATAATAGCCAGATAATAATATGAGTACAATACACAATAAAAAGATTGTAGCAAAAGAATATCCATTAAAGGACATTCTAAGCAACAACAAGTATTCCATTGATTATTTTAAATGAAAGTACGAATGGGGCTTTCGGCGGGGAGCTGTGGCTGTGGTGCAAAAGCAAGTATAGGCGCAAAGGTTTTGTTGGTATGCGGAAATGCTTTATTTTTGCACATTATATAACGGTTTTTACGACACAAAAACAGAAAAATGGGGCTACGTGTAACGTTGTGCCCCTTTTCTAAACGATTTCATCTATGCAAGAGCTCAACGAACTGCTCACGGTGGTGAACGGATGGCTTTGGGGCTATCCTATGATTATCATGCTGCTGGCCACCCACCTGTTTCTCACCATCCGCCTGCGTTTTCCGCAGCGCCATCTGCTCAAAGCCATCCGTTTGAGCGTTACCCGCGACCGCGGTTCGGCGGGCGACGTCAGTCAGTTTTCAGCCCTTGCGACCAGTCTGGCGGGCACCATCGGCACGGGCAACATCATTGGCGTGGCCACGGCCGTCACGTTGGGCGGACCGGGCGCCGTGTTCTGGTGCTGGCTGACGGGCATGCTGGGCATTGCCACCAAGTACGCCGAGGGCCTGCTGGCCATCAAGTACAGGGTGCGCACGCCCGACGGCAAAATGCTGGGCGGACCCATGTATGCCTTGCAGAATGGGCTGCACTGCCGCTGGCTGGCGGTGGCCTTTGCCTTGAGCACGGCGGTGGCCTCCTTCTTCATTGGCAACATGATACAGTGCAACTCCATAGCCACTGTGCTGCACGAGGGCTACGGCATAGCGCCCGTGGGCACGGGCCTGGTGCTGGCGGCACTGACGTGCGCCGTCATCCTCTTTGGCATCAAGGGCATAGCCCGTGTGTGTGAGGGGTTGGTGCCCTTCATGGCCCTCTTCTACGTGGCGGGCTGCGTGTGGCTGCTGGTGCGCAACCACCACTATGTGTGGCCTGCGCTGCAACTGATTTTGACCGATGCCTTCTCGGCGCGTGCTGCAGGGGGCGGCTTTGTGGGCGCCACGCTCATGACGGCCATGCGCTACGGCATGGCGCGTGGCCTCTTCAGCAACGAGTCGGGCTTAGGTTCAGCCCCCATTGTGGCTGCCGCGGCGCAGACGCGTAACCCCGTGCGGCAGGCGCTGGTGTCGAGCACGTCGCCCTTTTGGGACACGGTGGTGATATGTGCCCTGACGGGTGTAGTGCTGGTGAGTTCGGTGCTGGCCAGTCCGGAGGTAGACTCGCGGGCCGGCGCCACACTCACCAAGGTGGCCTTTTCGCAAATACCCGTGGTGGGCTCGCTGCTGCTGAGCATCGGCATCGCCACGTTTGCCTTCAGCACCCTGCTGGGCTGGAGTTATCTGGGCGAAAAGGCGCTGGAGTTCCTCATAGGCCGCCGGGCACGCATCATCTACCGCGTGCTGTGGATTGCTGCCGCCTTTGCGGGTTCGGTGACGGCCATCAGTTTGGTGTGGAACCTGGGCGACTTTTTCAACGCCCTCATGGCCCTGCCCAACTTGGTGTCGCTCGTGCTGCTGTCGGGCGTGGTGGTGAAGGAAACGCGCCATTATCTGTGGGAAAACCGCCTCGACGAGGCCGCGCCCGAGCCGTGAACGGGGTGCGGTTTAGGAGAAAGGCGTAAGTGACACGCGGAGCATGGCCACTGTGCTGCGACGGCCGTCGGTGGTGATGAAATGCACGGCGGGCTGCAGCGAGAGCCACGACGACACGGGGAAGGAGAAAGTGGCCTCCACGTCGGTTTCGTGCCCGTCGGTGTAGTAAGCCCTGCTGATGCCGAGGGCCAGTGTGCCACCCTTGCGCGTCATGTGCTCCACGGCGAGGGCCGCATTCCAGTAGCTGTTGGCCGTTTCGGGGTCGTTGAACTCGTGAGCCGCGGTCAGCAGCCCGTTCCAGCGCAGGCGGCCCGTGCGGCACAGGGGCTGCTCCACCGTGGCCCAGAGGCCGCACAGCGTGTGCCGACGGCCCCATTCAGTGCGGTAGTGATTGCCCACGTTGCCGCCCAGCACGTAGTGAGTGGGCAGTTCGTCGTCGCGCTGCGAGGGACGGCAATAGTCGGCGCTGCCCAGCAGGATGACGCCGTCGCGTCGCGGTCGGAAACGGAATTGCTCACGAGGCGTGTCGGCCGCCACACCGTTGCACAGCGTGGTGCGGAGCGTGAGGCGCTCGTGCAGGTCCCACTGCAGGTGCAGGCCGAGGGAGGAGAGGGGATAGACGTTGATGTGGAGGTTGTCGTTGAGGGTAGGGTAGCAGCCGTAACTGGCGTTGGTAAAGAGGCCCGAGAGTTCGGTGTTGAAGTAATGCTCGTCGGCTTGCAGCAGTCCGGCGAACACCTGCAGCCCGCATTTCCACGTCTGGCTCAGCCCTGCGTGCACCAGGCGGGCGGCGCGGCTTTCCGCGTTGATAGAGGAGAAATCCTGCCTCACGTCGACCAGTTGCGGTCCCACGTGCCAGGTGGCCAGAGCGCCCGCCTCGGCCTGTGCCCCCTGCCACAGTGGCACGGCCAGGCTGGCATTGAGCACGCCGTTCCAGGCCGCGGCCGTGTGCTTGAGGCGGCATTGCCCCTCCGTGAGTAGGGACACGTCCCACTCCACCTTACGTGTGGCAGGGGGTGTGCTGTCGGTAGGAGCGCAGGGCTGGGAGGCGGAGGCATACAGGGCGGCGGAGCACCCATATAATAATGGGAGAAGAAGGAGACGTAACGTACGGTTCATGCGTTGTAAGAAATGATGTTTGCGGCGGCAAAGTTATCTACACGAAAAATGGCGGGGAATACCCATCCGTAGGCATTTTCCCCGCCCTATTAGCTAACGTACGGTGTGTCGTGGCCTCAGTCGTGGCCGATGTCGCCTATCTCCACAATGCCGTTGACGATGGCGTAGATGGTAAGACCGGCCACGGAGTGAATGTCGAGTTTGCGCGCAATGTTCTTGCGATGCGTGAGCACCGTGTTGGGCGAAATGAAGAGGCGTTCGCCAATCTGCTTGTTGGAGAGTCCGCACACCACCCAGTGCACAATTTCCTGTTCGCGCTCCGAGAGCACGTTGCCCGCCGTTTCCTTGTTTTCGGCTTGGGCATCGGCAGGCTGTGCGGTGAGGGCCACCTGGTTCTCGAGTATCTGCACGGCCGGCACGAAGATGTCGTCCTCCACCTGGCAGTGCATGCGCAGGTCCTTTTCGCAGGTAAAGATGTCGTAGAGGGCGGAGTGGAGCAATTCGGCCTGCTCGGTGGGCGCGTAGTATTTGATGATGATGTTTTTCAGTTCCTGCAGTTTCACGTCGATGCTGCTGTGACTGCGGGCAAAGTCGGCAATGGAGTAATTGCCAGTACGTTCGCCGCGCAGTAGCCCCTCCACGTAGCCAAAGACCTTGCGGTTTTCGTGCTGCATGTGTTTGCGCACCTCGCCCATGTAGTTGTCGTAGAACTTGATGATGAGGAGCGACACCTCGGCCGTTTGCGAGCAGTCGAGCGCCTCAAGCAGTTTGCGCCTCACGGCGGGCAACTGGTAGTCGAGAAAGTAGGTGTGGGCGCGGCGCAGGTAGTCGGTGAGTGCTGCCACCGATACCTGTGGCAAATGTTCGGCCGCCCCTCGTGCCCCCTGCTTCATGAAGTTGGCCAATGCCAGGAAGGTGGCAGTGTCTACGTGGTGCTCCTGGCACACCTGCGTCACCGTTTTGTCGGCCACGCCGAGGGGTATGCCGAAGCGGCTCATCATTTGCAGCAGGGCAGGCTCGTCGCATATCACGTCGCTCATGCGGTCGGTGCCCTGGTAGTGGTTTCGTATCACGTTCGTCGTCCGTTAAGTGGCAGCCGGCACCGTGCCGGCAGCGCCGCAAAGTTACGAACTGCAGGGCATATGCGCCTATGCCGCAAACAGGGTATTTTTGAGTGGGGAGGGTGGAAAATGCGGCCGCGCACCGCTGCCCTGTGCAGGGTAGGGCATGCCATGTGTTTTCCCCCTTCTTGTGACAAACAGCCGCGTTGCCTTGCCTTCACGAAGCCCCGCCAGGCACACTTTAGCCCGCCAGTACACACATTTTTTTTAGGAAGAGTCTACCACGTTTCCCTAAGATGCAGTACTTTTGCATGTATGCTTTGCCAGGCAAAAGGCTGTGCCACGCATCCCGCTGCGCACGGCCATACACCGTCATGGAGAAACCAATTCATCAAACAAACATAATGCAATATGCTTAACTCAAAAATCGAAGCGGCTATCAATGCCCAAATCAATGCCGAAATGTGGTCGGCATACCTTTATCTTTCGATGTCGGCCTGGTGCGCCAAGGAAGGGAAGCCTGGAATGGCCAACTGGTTTGAAATACAGTTTCGCGAGGAGCAGGACCACGCCCGCATCTTCTTCAACTACGTGCTGCAGCGCGGCGGTAAAGTGACGCTGGCCCCCATCGATGCCGTGCCTACGGAGTGGAAGTCGGCCCTCGACGTATTTGAGAGCACCTTGGCCCACGAGCAGAAGGTGACGAGCCTCATCAACGACATTTTCGCGCTCACCCTCTCTGAAAACGACTACGCCACGCAGAGCATGCTCAAGTGGTTCATCGACGAGCAGGTGGAGGAAGAGGAAAACGCGCAGACCCTCATCGACCAGTTGCGCATGATTGGCGACAACGGCTACGGCCTCTACGCCCTCGACAAGGAGCTGGCAGCCCGCGTTTACAGCACCCCTTCGCCCCTTGCTGGCAAATAAATAGCGTAAACTGACGCATCCCCGTAATTTTGTGCGCCAGAATGCCGCCCTGCCATGCCAGGTGATGCCACCAGCATGCCAGCACGGTTTTCTGGCGCACCGTCGTTTTCGTGTTATTTCGTGCGATTTTCTGCCCAAGCCAAGTGTGCCAATGCGCTGAGGCTTGGGGTTCATGAAATTGCGGTTTCCTTTTCACATCAAGCCTATGATTACCTTCTTACTTTCGCTTGTAGCCCTCGTGGCGGGCTATTTTGTTTACGGCCGCTTTGTGGAACGCGTGTTCGGTCCCGATGCGTCGCGCCTCACGCCGGCCAAGGCCCACCCCGACGGTGTGGACTACATCGCCATGCCCACGTGGAAGATTTTCATGATACAGTTTCTCAACATTGCTGGCACGGGACCCATTTTCGGCGCCATCATGGGCGCCAAGTTTGGCGTGTCGGCTTACCTGTGGATTGTGCTTGGCTGCCTCTTTGCCGGTGCCGTGCACGACTACCTCTGTGCCATGATTTCGTTGCGGCACGACGGCGCTGGTGTGCCCGAATTGGTGGGCATTTACCTGGGGCGCCGCACCCGTGCCCTGCTGCTGGTGTTCTCGGTGTTCCTGCTCGTCATGGTGGGCGTGGTCTTTGTGTATAGCCCCGCGACCATTCTGGGGCACATGTGGGGCAACGTTACGCTGTGGGTTGTAGTTATCTTCCTCTATTACGTGGTGGCCACCATGACGCCCATCGACAAGATCATAGGCAAGGTGTATCCGCTCTTTGCCTTCGCCCTGCTCTTTATGGCCGTGGCGCTGGCCTTGTGCCTGCTGTGCATGTGGCCGTCGCTGCCCGAGTTGTGGCACGGCCTGCAAGTGCCTGCTGCGGGCGAGGAAGCCACGGGCGGCGGCCACATTTTTCCTGCCCTCTTCATCACGATTGCTTGTGGCGCCATCAGCGGTTTCCATGCCACGCAGAGCCCCATGATGGCGCGCTGCCTGGGCAACGAACGGCTGGGGCGGCCCGTGTTCTACGGCGCCATGGTGACCGAGGGCATCGTAGCCCTCATTTGGGCCACTGTGGCCATGTACTTTTTCTACAACGCCCCCACGCCGGGCTACGAGGCGATGGCCGGTGCCGCGGCGACGGGCATGCACACCGACGGTCCTGCCGTGGTGAACCTTGTGTGCCGCGAATGGCTGGGCCTTGCGGGCGGCGTGCTGGCCATGCTGGGCGTGGTGGCGGCGCCCATCACAAGCGGCGACACGGCCTTTCGGAGCGCCCGCCTCATTGTGGCCGACTTTCTGCACGTGTCGCAGCGCAAGGTGGTGGCACGCTTGAGCATCAGCCTGCCGCTCTTTGTGTGTGCTGCTGTGCTCACGCTGTGGCAAATCGACAGACCCGACGGCTTCCAGGTGGTGTGGCGCTACTTTGGGTGGGGCAACCAGACGCTGGCCGTCTTCGTGCTCTGGATGGCGACCGTCTACCTGCACCGTCAGCACAAGCCCTATTGGCTCACGTTCGTGCCTGCCCTGTTCATGACCTTCGTGTGTACCACGTTCTTCTTTGTCAGTCAGCAAATGCTCGGGTTGCCCTACGGTGTGGGCGTGGCATTGGGTGCAGCCGTCATGGTGGTAGTGGGAATGGTTTTTCTATGGAAATGTAGTCGCGGCCGGTAGTGCAGCGCTTTTGACACATCTTCGCCAAAGGAACGCGGGAGGTTGCCAGCAAAGGGCAGCCTCCCGCGTTGGTTCTTGGGGGAAAAGGGTGGGGCGATGCAGCGCCGCACTTAGCGGTGCAGCAGGCGATGCATGAAGTGGAAAGCCTCGAACACCCACAGCACGAGACTCGTGCCGCTGATGGCAATGCACCAGTCGGTGAGGCTCAGCGGCGTGACACTGAACATGCGGCCGCCAAAGGTGACGATGAGCACCTGACCCACCACCACGAGCGTGGCAATGCCCACGAAACCGCCGCAGTCCTTGAAGTGGAATGCCGAACGGCCCGTGCCGAAAGCGCGCGAGTTGAAGAGGTTCCAGAACTGCAGCATCACGAAGAGCGTGAAGAAGAGGCTCAGCTCGTAAGGCGTGAGGCCGGGCTGCGCTGTGCAGCAGGTGTTGAGGTGGAACAGGCAGGTGAGGGAGGTGATGTCGTAGCGCTCGAACACGATGAGCAACGCCAGCAGCAGGGCGGTGAAGAAGAGGCCCATGCCCACAATGGTCCACCGCATGGGACGGCTGATGATGAAGGCGGTGCGTGGCCGCGGAGCGTCGAGCATCACCCGCTGCGAGGGCGGCAGCGATGCCAATGCCATGGCCGCAAAGGTGTCCATGATGAGGTTCACCCACAGCATCTGTGTCACCGTGAGCGGCGACTGCGTGCCGAAGAATGCACCGAAGAGCACGATGAGGCAGGCCACCACGTTTACCGTCATCTGGAACAGGATGAAGCGTTGTATGTTGCGGTAGAGGGAACGGCCCCACATCACGGCGCGCTCAATGGACGAGAACGAGTTGTCGACAATGGTGATGTCGCTGGCTTCCTTCGCCACGCTGGTGCCGTCGCCCATCGAGAGGCCCACGTGGGCTGCTTTCAGGGCAGGTGCGTCGTTGGTGCCGTCGCCCGTGACGGCCACCACTTGCCCGAGGCGCTGCAGCGTTTCCACCAGGCGTTTCTTGTCGAGCGGACGGGCACGGGCAATGATTTTGATGTCGAGAATGCGGCGTTCCAGTTCTTCGTCGCTCAAGGCGGCAAATTCGGGTCCTGTGGTGATGTGGTCGTCGGTGTCGCAGTCGTTCCATAAACCGATTTGGCGACCAATCTCCTTGGCCGTGCCCGGCGTGTCGCCCGTCACAATCTTGATGCGTATGCCGGCGCTGATGCACTGCTTGATGGCTGCGGGCACCTCGGTACGCACGGGGTCGGCAATGGCTGCGAAGCCAATGAACTGCAGCCTCTCGGCCACCACGCGGCCCTCGCTGATGGTGGCGTCGCCGGGTTTGAGAATTTGGAAGGCAAAGCCCAGTGTGCGCATGGCTTTGGCCTGGCAGGCCAGCAGGCGGCTGTTCAGTGCGTCCTGCGTGAGGGCGGCGTCGGTGCTGCCGCTGCACAGGCCGTAGACGATTTCAGGCGCTCCTTTCACATAGAGCACGCGTTGGCCAGGGCAGGCCGTGCTCTGCACCACGGTGGCCATGTATTTGCGCTCGGTGCTGAAGGGCAGTTCCTCCAGTTTCGTGGCCTGGGCACGCAGGCTCTCGAAGTCGAGCCCCTGGCCGTGCATCCACAGCAGCAGTGCCCCCTCGGTGGGGTTGCCCAGCACCGAAGGCCGTGCCTGTGTGAGGTCGAGCGTGGCGGTGGAATTGACGGCGATGCCCTCAGCAATGACGGCGTCGCCCTGCATGCCGGGCACAGCGTCGCAGGCTGCGGGCGGCGTGAGGAAGGTTTCGTGCACCGACATCTGGTTCTGCGTGAGTGTACCCGTTTTATCGGTACAAATCACGGTGGTAGCACCCATGGTTTCGCAGGCGTGCATTTTGCGCACCAGGTTGTTTGTTTTGAGCATACGCCGCATGCTCAGTGCCAACGCCAGCGTGACGGCCATGGGCAGGCCCTCGGGCACCGACACCACGATGAGCGTGACGGCAATCATGAGCGTTTGCAGCGTGTGTGCCAGCATGGCGTTGAGGTCGTGGCCGCCTGTGAGTTGGTGCACGCCCAGCAGCGTGGCCAGGAATACCAGCGCAAAGGCTGCCATGGCTGCCACGCAGCGGCTACGCGACCAGCGCGGAAACTGCTTGATGACCAAGGCGAAGAAGCAGGCCGTGGGCAAAGCAGGCAGCCAGCCGGCCAGTTGCCAGTCGAACCAGCCCGCCAGCCGCCCGATGATGATAAGGGCGGCCACGCCGTAACTGAAGGCCGAAATGACCCGCGCCAGTTTCTCCAACTGCTCGTTGAGCGGCGTCTTCACCGTGTCGTCAATCTGTGCGGCGGTGAACACGCGGCCGTTCTCCGTGGCATCGCCCACAGCGCAAACGCACATCACGCCATGGCCTTCCATCACCTTGGTGCCGCGCAGGGCGTAGTTGGTGGGGAATGTGGCATCGGGGTCGAAGTCCTTTTCGTCGGTGCTCTTATGACAGATGGGCTCGCCTGTGAGCGTGCTCTCGTCGATGCCCAGACTGACGGCTTGCAGCAGCGTGCCGTCGGCCGGCACCTCGTTGCCTGTGCCGAGGAACACGATGTCGCCCACCACCACGTCGCGCCGTGCTATCTGCGTGGCGTGGCCGTCGCGCATGACTTGCACAGGCTCGTCGTCGTTCACTTGGTTGAGCAGGGCAAATTCCTCTTCGGCTTTCATTTCAAAATAGAAGGAAAGACCTGTGGCGAGGAATATGGCCACGAAGATGCCTACGGGCTCGAAGAAAACTTCGTTGCCCTCGTGCAGACCGAACTTCTCGTACACGGCAATGCCGATGGAGAGTAAGCCGGCGATGAGCAGGATGACAATGAGGGGGTCGGTAAATTTCTCAAGAAACTTGCGCCACAGCGGCTCCTTGGCGGGTGGTGTGAGCACGTTGCTGCCGTGTGTGGCACGGCTGTTTGCCACCTCGGCCGCCGTGAGTCCGCGTGTAGGGTCGGTGGCTGGGGTTTGCATGGGCTGGTTTGTGTCCATTATATAAAAAAGGAATGAATTACAGGTTGCAAAGTTAGCCAAAGCCCACTTAGCAAGCAAGAGCCTGCTTTCCTTATTAGTGGGTAAATGTAGCTTGTTTTCCGTACGAGTCGGCTCTGCCGCCCGCTGCCCGGAGGCTGATGGCGGCTCTGTGGCTTGCCGCGCAGTAGCCTCGCTGGCGCCGCCCTCTGTATCTATCCCGCCGACAATTGTTTTGGCCGCTGTCCTTTTCATGACGGGAAGCCGTGTGGACGGTTGCACTCGGCCGTGTGCAACGTTGTCCGTGGCCGTGTGCAACGTTGTCCGTGGCCGTGTGCAACGTTGCCCGTGGCCGTGTGCAACGCCCCACTCGCCATCGGTGCACATGAAGGGGCTTGGGTGAAACGGCGGCGCGCCACGGCCCACTCAGGATGAAATAGCAAACGCCCCGTGCTGCGCTTGGTGTGTGCTGCACGGGGCGTGGTGTAGGGGGTTGGGCTTTGGGGAGTGATGGTAAACGCTTGACTTGGCAGGCGGTGGGGCTGCGAAGTGCAGCGTGTTACCTGATGCGCTCGGCTTTAGGCCAACTGTTCCTTGATGAAGGCTACCATCTCGGGGATGTGAGCCTCGGCGCGCTTGAGCAGTGTGAGCTGGTTGCGCGAACGAACGAGGTTGTGCTCGGGGTACTGGATTTTGTAGTACGTGTCGCCGTTGAGGTAGTCGGCGAAGAAGCGCACGAGCTGCATGTAGGGGAAGAGCGTGGCGCCGTAGGGCAGGTTCTCGATTTCGATGGGCTGCAGGAAGGCACGTGCCGTTTTCAGATAACCCTCGGTGAAGGCTTTGAAGATGTCCATGCGGAACTCAATCTTGTCGTACTCGGGGCTGTCCTCGGGCTGTGTGTTGGCGGCCGAGCGGAGGAAGTCGCCGTAGTCGGAGAAGACGAACGAGGGCATCACGGTGTCGAGGTCGATGACGCAGAGCACGCTGTCGTCCTTGTCGAAGAGGATGTTGTCGACCTTGGTGTCGCAGTGGCAGATGCGCTTGGGCAGTTTGCCTTCGCGGTAGAGCTTTTCGCTGCGGCACATGTCGTCGGCGCGCTTTTCAATTTCGTCGATGATGTCCTGCACGTCCTTGGCGCGGCCGCACTTGTCGGCTGCCACAGCCTCGTGGAACTGCTGCAAGCGGAACTCGATGTTGTGGAAGTCCTTGATGCTCTCGCCCAGCGTGTCGGGAATGTCGGCCAGCATGGCTTGGAAGTCGCCAAAGGTTTCACCCACAATGTAGGAGCTTTCGGGGCTTACGCCACTCTTCGACACGGTGTCGGGGATGAACACCATGACGCGCCAGTATTTATCTTCGTGCAGGTAGTAGTACTTGCCATCGGTGCAGGGCACAAACTCCAGTACGCGGCGACCGATGTCGGGCACGCCGGCAGTTTCCTTTTTGCTACGGATATGGTTGGTGACGGCCACGATGTTGTTCATCAGCATGTCCACGTCGGGGAAGATGGCGTTGTTGATGTGTTGCAGCACATAGTCGGGGTTGTCACCGTCGGTCACTACCTTGTAAGTGGTGTTGATGAGGCCGTTGCCGAGCGGTTTCACTTCTACTACGTTGCCCTTGATTTTGAACTGTTGGGCGATGTGATGCAATTGGTTTTGTTCCATGATATTGTGGTTTAAGGTTGCGGGCGGTGCGTGCCCTGCGGGGTAGCGTGCCGCTTCAGGTTAGATAGTATGGGGCAAATGTAGCAATTATTTTTATTTTTCTTCACCGTGTCTTTTTGAAATTGCACGAAAAAGCCTTCTTCGTTTGCTGCGTCGCGTGGCTACCGTTGGTGGACCTGCTTGCTGCTCCCTGCAGCCTGAGGCCGAACGGCTGCCGTGGGGCACACGCCATGACGAGCCGACGGGCTGTAGGCAGTGAGTGTGTGCCTACAGCCCGTCGGGCGGTGGGGTGAGTGATTGGCGCGTTTCACTGCGCAGAGGCAGCGGCCTCGTCGGCGGGCGCACTGTGGTCGGTAGTGGGTGACTGGTGTGTGGCGCGCGGCTCGTGGTGGTGCGTGCTGTCAGTATGCTGCGGGTGCTGCGACTGGGGTGCTGCGGTGGTGTCGGCCATTTCCATGAGGTTGGACAGGGAGTCGGTGCCCATGGAGTCGGGCTCGGCGGTGGCGGGTAGCGGCTCGTCGGGCACGGCGGGTAGCTCAGGCAGTGTGTCGCAGAGCACCGCCTCGTCAGTTGGCTTGGGCTCGGGGGCAGGGGTGTAGTGGCTGCGCTCGGGCAGCAGCGACCAACTGCTGAAACCGATGACGGCCAGCAAACCTACGAAAGTGAGGAAATGACAGAACTTGTCCTGCATGCTTGATGATGTTTTCGGGGCGTGTATCAATCAGGCTTTATAGAATATCCTATGGGGCTATTCCTTTATGCTGGCTACCTGCTGTTTGGGGGAGCGACCTTTTGCATGTTTCGTCAGTGGCATATCCTGCTATGCTTCTTCCTATACTCACAAAACATCTTTTCAAAACATCCAGCAGCCTGCCTGTCCTAATGGAAAGTATGTCCCTTTACCACGAACCTGCGGCGCGTGGTGCTCGCCTTAGTCGGTGAACTTGGTGTAGCCGCCCGCCACCAGCAGGTTGTACCACTGAATGAGTTTGCGAATGTCGGAGTCGTGCACACGGTCGCGGTCGTAGTCGGGCACCACGCCGGCCATGAAGTCGGCCAACTGGGCCGCCGTGGCGGTTTTGTAGTCCACGTCGGTGGCTTTGGCCTCGTACTTGTCGGCAATGGCCTGGAAAATGTCCATCAACGGCTTGTCCTCCGTTTCGGTGTACATCGACACGTCGTTGAGCGAGGTGACGCGGTCGCGCATGCCGGCAGTGAGGCGTTTGTGCGAGGCGTCGATGGTTTCGATGATGAGCATGCCGCGTCCCTGGGCGACGAGACGGTAAAGTCCGGGTTTGCCGGAAATGGCGAGGATGGTGTCTTGCATTGTGATGAGGTAAAATGTGTCAGAGATGTGAATGAGAGGGTAGGGCAAAGGCTGGCTGCACGGGTAAAGCGGCGGCTGCCATTTGCCAAACGGGGGCAAAGGTAAGAAAATTATTTCATAAAGTCAGCCCCTCTTGTTGTGCGGCCCACTTGGCGGGACGCAGGGGTGCAGTTCAGAGCTTGGCAAGCAGCCCCGCACAGGCGTCTTCGAGCAGGGCGATGACCCGTTCGAAACCCTCGTCGCCGCCATAGTAGGGGTCGGGTATCTCGCTGTGCCCAGCGTGCTGCGTGAGGTAGGAGGCCATGGGCTGCACCTTTGCCGCTGCGGCTGCGTGGGGCGCCATGCGGCGCAACTTGCTGCAGTTGCGTTCGTCCATGCCGATGATGAGGTCGAAATGTTCGAAGTCAGTAGGCCGCACGGGGCGCGAGCGGTGGGTGAGGCGGTAGCCGTGTTGCAGGGCATGGCGGCGCATGCGTGCATCGGGCAACTCGCCCTCGTGGTAGTCGATGATGCCAGCGGAGTCGGCCTCGAACGCTGCGCTGCGCCCCGCCTGTGAGGCCAGCGTGCGGAACACCTCCTCAGCTGTGCACGAGCGGCAGATGTTGCCAAGGCATACAAAGAGAATGCGTGTCATGGAGTGAAGAAAGATGGGGAGTGAGATAGGCATGGCGCGCAGCACCACGCTGGGGGTGAGAAAGGCAATCCCCCGCGCCAACGGCGTGACGGCTGGTGGCGCGGGGGATGGAGGAGGGTGGGAGGGCTGTTAACGCACCACCTTGAAGGCGCGTGCTCCGGCTTTCACCACGTAGGAGGCACGGGGCTGGGCACTCAGGTTGAGGTGCAGCTGCTGGCAGTCGCTATCCACGGTGGCGGTGGCTACGGCCGCGCCGCCGAGGTCGTAGACGGTGACGGTGGTGCCGGCCTGCAAGTGGCCGCTGAGGGTGAGCATGCCGTCGGTGCTGACGGTGCAGGTGAGCGGTTGCGCCTCGGCGGGTGTCAGGGCGTGAATGCCCGTGGCGTCAGCTTCGTCGAAGGGGTTGAAGCGGAACTTGTGTGTGTAGGTTCCCTCGCTGGGGCAGAGGTATTCGCTCAGCGTGCCCGTGCCCTGACCGCAGGAGCCGTTGCCCAGACCCTTCTGCATGTAGTCGAGGTGCATGAAGGTGTTGCTTGGCGTGATGTCCCAGCAGTGCTTGGCGGCCGACATGGTGTTGTCGTTGTAGTGCAGCAGTTGCAGGTCGGTCTGGCCTTCGGTGGCGAGGTCGAAGCCCCACTTGCCGTCGGTGGTGCTGAGGCGGAGCTCACGCAGACCGGTGCGTACACCGCAGGTTTGCGGACGTGGTGTGGGCTCGAACATGTCGGTGACGGTGGTGCTGTAGCGTGCGCTGTAGGCGGCGTTGCGGCGGTCGATGAAGTTGTCCCACGGACCGCGGGCGTAGTAGTCCACCAGTTCCAGTTCGGCGGGGAGCGTCATGGCCGTGCCAATGCGGCGCAGGTCGTCCGACTGCGGCGAGTAGGTAACGGCAAGGTCCCACGTGCCGTCGGGGTAGATGGTGTAGCGCTGCTCGGTGTTGCACAGGCTGCCCTCGAAGGAGGTGCTCACCACCACGCTGCCGTCGGCCTGCAGCGTCGGTTTGGTGGTGAGGGTGCGTGTGCTGATGCCGTTGGTGGTGGCGTAGGTGTCGCCCGCAGCGGCATCGTTCTCCACCCAGCGGTAGTTGCTGTAGTCGGGACCCTGTGTGCTGTTACGCACGAAGGCGTGGCCCTGGTATTTCCATTCTTTCAACAGGCCCTTCGTGGTGAAGGTGAACGAGGAGTGGGCATTGCTCACCACCAAGTAGTTGTTGGCATCCGTGCCGATGGTGAGGGGCTGCACCATGGAGCTGGGCTTGTAGGCGGCGAGGGTGGGCTTGGCGGCCTGCAGTGTGAACTGTTCCGTGGCGATGGGGTAGCCCGCTTCGGCCCACAAGGTGGCTTCCTTCAGGCGTAGTTCGAAGCGGATAGCCAGTTCCTTGCCAGCCGTGGCCTCGGTGGTGTAAGGCACGTCGACAAACTGCGCCGAGCCGGGATTGACCGAAGGCATATCCACGGAGCCCGTCTCCACCTCGCGGCCGTCGGAGAGCACGGTGTAGTGCAGGCTGAAGGCGTTGAGGTTGGTAAAGGCAAAGGCGTTCTGCAGTTTGAGGCGCTTCGACGAGGCATAGAACGCGGGGAATTTGGCGTACTGGTACACCTTTTTCACATCGGCCAGTTCCGACGTCCAGGCGCGGTGGGCAGGCACCAGACCGTTGTTGACGAAGTTGCCCTGCGAGGGGCCGGGGAAGTCGTAGCCCGACATGTATTTGGGGAAACCCTTCACCTCAAGTTCGCCCGTGGCGATGACGGC
This sequence comes from Bacteroidales bacterium, assembly GCA_004557185.1. Classification (GTDB taxonomy): domain Bacteria; phylum Bacteroidota; class Bacteroidia; order Bacteroidales; family Bacteroidaceae; genus Alloprevotella. Next base: position 55,238 of record SFEP01000002.1, on the reverse strand, counting down.
GGGGTCGTAGATGGACTGGTCGACAAAGTCCCATATGCAGCCGCCGATGCCGTAGGTGGAGCTCTCGATGGCGTCCCAATATTCCTTCAGGTTACCCACGGCGTTACCCATGGCGTGAGCATATTCGCACATGAAGTAAGGCTGCCGGCGCCAGTTGCTGTTGGCCTCGCTCTTCACCTTCGACATGTTGGGATACATCACGCTCCACAGGTCGGTGTAGGTGGCGTTGCCGCGTGTGGCACCCTCGTAGTGCACGGGGCGTGTGGCGTCGAGTTCGTGTGTGCGGTTGTAGGTGGCCTGCAGGTTGTCGCCCGTGCCGCTCTCGTTGCCCAGACTCCAGAACACGATGGAGGGGAAGTTGCGGTGGGCTATGACCATGCGCTCGGTGCGGTCGATGTACTGGGCACGCCACGAGGCGGCGCGTGAGATGGCGTTGCCGTCCTCCCAGTTTTTGTGGCATTCCACGTCGGCCTCGTCCATGCAGTAGAGCCCGTAATAGTCGAACATGGCGTACATTTTATGCTGGCGCGGATAGTGGCTGCAGCGCACTGTGTTCATGTTGGCCTGCTTCATCATGACCACGTCGCGGAGCATGGTGGGCACGTCGATGCTGCGGCCGTGCACGGGGTGTGTGTCTTGCGTGTTGGCGCCTTTGAAGTAGACGCGCTGGTCGTTGACGTAGACCACGTTGTCCTTGATTTCCACCTTGCGGAAGCCGTATTTCGTGGCAAAGGCCATTTCCTCGTGACCCTCGGCATCGAGCTGGGCCACCTCGAGGGTGTAGAGCGTGGGGTGCTCGCTGCTCCAGGGCAGGAGGTCGGCAAGGCCGTCGAACACGGCTGTCTCAGTGGCCTGCTCGCTGTCGGCTGTGAGCGTGAAGCTGACGGTGCGCGAGGCCACCTCTTGGCCCTCGGGGTCGTAAAGGTTGAGGCGCACCTGCTTGCTGTCGGCAGCTCCGGCGGCGTGCTGCATGGTGAGGTTCACCTGCATGGAGCCCGAGGCCTTGCCCTCGGCAAAGGTGAGGTCGCTGGTGATGACGTGGTCGTAGAGCACGGTCAGCGGCGTGTTGTAGAGGTAGACGTCGCGGTGAATGCCGCTCATGCGCCACATGTCCTGGTCTTCCAGGTAAGAGCCGTCGCAGAAGCGGAACACCTGCACGGCGATGTTGTTTTCGCCCTGACGCAGATGGGCCGAAACGTCGAACTCTGCCTCGTTGTTGGCGCCCTGCGTGTAACCCACGTACTGGCCGTTTATCCATATGTAGGCCGCGCTGTAGATGCCGTCGAAGTGGAGCACCGTGCGGCGGCCGGCGAGCCAGTGCTCGGGCACGCTGAAGGTGCGTCGGTAAGAGGCTACAGAGTTGTAGGTGCCGTACTTCATCTGAATGGTGGGCGGATTGTCCTGGAAGGGATAGTCTACGTTGATGTAGTAAGGTTTGCCGTAGCCCTTCATCTCCAAGCACGAGGGCACGGTGATGGTATCCCAGGCGCTGACGTCGGCCTCGTCGGCGTAGAAGTCGGCCTTGCCCGGACGGTCGGTGGGCGCGTTAACCCAGTTCAGTTTCCACACACCGTTGAGTGTCTGCCATTCGGCTCCTGTGGGGTCGAGCCAGGGCTTGGCGTAGCGTGCGGCATCGGCGCGGAGGGCGGCCGTGTTGGCGTAAGGCATAAACACGGCATGGGGCGCCAGTTTATTCTCCTCGTAGAAGGTTTCGTCCTCCCAGTGTGGCAGTACGGGTACTGGCGGTGCGGTGGTCTCCTCAAAGGTGAAGTAGGTGTTGTCGCCCGTGGCACCGTTCGTGAGGCAGAGCCTGTTGTCGTCCTGCGCCACAATCGCCATGTTCGTGTTTTTCGCCCACAGCAGGCGGTAGGTGTTTTCAAGTCCGTCGACGGCCTCGAAGAGCAACTTCTGGTTGTCGCTCGAGGTGTCGGCCGTCCACTGCAGCAGGTAGTAGTTGTTGGTGGGAGCCACGTCGAGCGCCATGGTGTTGTAGCCAGCATTTACAAGAATGTAGACGCCTTCGGCCGTGCCCGCCTTGCGCACGGTCCACTTCTGGCCCGATGCTTCCTCGTCGATTTCCTCTTGGAGGATGCGGGCGTCGCGTGCACCGTTGTCGCAGTTCGACATTACTAGCCCCGTGGTGTGGCTTTTGACATAATAGATTTTCCCTTCGTCAGGCCAGGCCCACGTGGCCAGCACGGAGCACAGTGTGAGGCAGAGCGTGACGACGCGCTGCCAAGAGCGGGAAGTGGTGAGGTGATACTTCGTCATAGGAGATAGTAGGAAAGTAGAAATGTTAACAAGAAGATAGTTTGTGGCGCTGCAAGGAGTGCAAGTGGCGCGCCGTTGGCCGCCAGAGGTGTGAAGATCTATGGTCAGCGCGGCAAATATAGAGATAAATTTTTGTATGCAGCCCATGAGGCCTCACCAAATGCGGCCGCATTTGCGACAAAGGTATAGGTTGGATTTCATCCGACCTTTTCTCGCCATGGCATCGCTCAAATCCTCTCGGCTTTGGCGTTGCTCATTTGGCTTGACGAAAAGGTTGGTTTCGTAGTTCATTGTAGTGAATATGTGGGGCGCTCGGTCGTCATCGGCGCAGCGTCGTGGTGGCGAGGGGAACGGGGGTTGAGAAAAATAGATGCTACGTAAAAAAGTTTACGTACGACGTGATTTTTTTTACGTACGACGTGATATTTTTTACGTAGCACCCCGTTTCACCTCTCAGCCGCCCCGCCGTAAATGGATGCCGTGGAAGAAAGTTCCCGCGGCGGCCTGTTTACACGACCAATTGCTTGGTTATCGAATTACGTTTTGGCTTATGCCTCGCCGCCCTCCTCGGCCGCCTCTTGCATAAGCCTGTCCTTTTGCTCCTTAGCTCGTTTCGCGGCGGGGCAGCAAGGCTGCTACTTCGTGGCGCCGGCGTGGTTTCGCCACTTATGAGGCAGGGAAAAAACGGCGTGGCGTGCGTTGACAAGTACATGCAGCCCGTGGTGACGGGCTGGGGTGCCGAGGGGGTGCGGTTAGCGCAGTACGGGAAAGACTTGGCGCAAGTGGTGCTGGCGGCTGAGGTCGATGCAGAGCAGGCGAGCCTGGGCTTTGTTGTCGAGCGAACAGAGGGTGCGGCCGTAGGCATCGAAGGCAGCGGAGCAGCCAGGATAGGTGCAGGCGGGGTCGGTCCCCGTGCGGTTGACGCCCAGTGTGAGCGCCTGGTTTTCGATGGCCCGTGCCTGCAGCAGGGCGGTCCATGCCGCAATGCGTGAAGTGGGCCAGTTGGCCACGTAGATGAGCACGTCGTAAGGGGCGGCCAGCGTGTTGCGCGACGTTTCGGGGAAACGCAGGTCGAAGCATATCTGCACTTGCAGCGTGAGGCCGTGCAGCTGCACTTGTACGGCTTCGTGGCCGGCTGCGTAATGTGTGTGCTCGCCGCTGTAGGCAAAGAGGTGGCGCTTGTCGTAGTGCGTGGTGCTGCCGTCGGGCAGGCAGCACAGCAGACGGTTGTGCCAAGTGTGGCCATCGGCCTCGCACACGGGCAGCGACCCCATCACGGCGCATTGGCGGCAAGTGGCCGTGTGTTGCATCCAGCGGGCCGCCTTGTCGCTCTCGCGGCGTGTAAGTTCGTCGGGCGACATGGTGAAGCCCGTGGCCCACATTTCGGGCAGAATGTAAAGGTCGGCGGCCTCCACCTCGGTCATGAGGCGTTCGGCCTGGGCGATGTTGGCCTCGGCCTGCATCCAGGCGGTGTCGAGCTGCAGCAGCGCCACGCGCAGGGAGGTGGCGGGGGAGGTGAGGGGTAGGGAGGTGCTGTTCATGGCGTAGGGCTTTCAAGTGAAAAAAGAAAACCTGCAAGGTGTGCTTGCAGGTTGGTGGTGGTGACCCCGTTGGGATTCAAACCCAAGACCTTCAGAACCGGAATCTGACGCTCTATTCAGCTAAGCTACGGGGCCAGGAAAGGACGTGCCCTTTCCGAAGTCAGCCGCGAAGGTACGACAATATTTTTGAATAATACCTCCCACCCACCACATTTTGCGGGGATGGTGCGCGGCTTGCCTTTGCTCTATGCGTGGCTCAGCCTTATTCGGCTTTGCCTGCGGACTGCGTCACGGTGATGACGTTGCTGATGCCGCGCGAGGTGAGGGTGAGCGTGGCCGTGCGGGGCGTCTCGGTCTCGTTTTTCTCGATTTGGAGGGTCACCGTCTGCTTGGCATACTGCTCAAAGTCGGTCGTCTTTTCGGGCACGAGCCACGAGGCCGACGAGGTGAGTGTGGCATCGCCAGCGTAGGGCGTGAACACGATGCGGCTCTCGGTTTGCGTGGCAGCCAGGCTGAGCTTGAACTCGAAAGCCTTGGTGACGGCATTCTGCTCGACAGCGGGCTGCGCAATGTTGAGGAAGGGGTATTGCGTGAGTATGGTGGCTACGGTGCCGATTTTCTCGAAACTGCTTGTCACCTGAATGGGCGTGTAGCGGATTTCGCCCGTGGTGTTGGGCTGCATGTTGAAGTCGAGGCGCGTGAAGGAATAGTAGCCTGCGGGCACGGTGACGGCGATGTCGTTGACCTGGCGCTTGCCGTCGGCCAGTGTGACTACCTCAACCCAGTCGGCCGTGTTCTTGTGCGTCCAGGAGTCGTAGCTCACGACCTTCACGGAGTCGAGAATTTGGTCGGCATAGGTTTCAATACCCCTTGCGTTTTGGGGGTAGAAGTAGGTGGAGTGAAACTCGTTGCTGCCATCGCTGCAAGCGTAGCATGTGCATAGAACGGCTGCGGCTGCAAGAAAGAACTTTTTCATGTGTAAGGTATTTGAGGTGATTCGTTTGGTATGATAAAAAGAATGGATAGACTTGCGTGGAGGGTGCTGCCCGCGGGGAGCGGGCTGTCGGTGCTGAGGCGGGTTGCCCACTCCTTATTATATATATAGGGGGTGGCGGGCTTAGTACCACTCGATGTTGGAGGAGTAGGCACTGCGCTTGTCCCACTTGAGGGCGTCGGCCAACTCAGAGGCGCGGGCTCTGAAGGTGAAGTTGAACGAAGAGTAGGGACGGAGCACTACGGAGGCCGACATTTCGAAGCAGTGGAGGTCGCGCGAGAGCGACATGGTGGTCATCGACACCTTGTGGGCCTCGAAGTCGTAGCCCGAGGCCACGGAGATGTTCCAGCCGTCGGAAATGCGTATGAAGCCCGAGGCGTTGAGGTTTTGCGTGAAGGAGAAGGGGTAGCGCATGCGGCGTACGTTGATGGCCCGTGAGCGGTCCTCGGCCATGGTGATGCCATACGACAGTGTGAGCGACCACGGCAGGGTGAACTGCATGTAGCCGTCGGCATCGGTCTGTGCCTTTTCCTTTTTGGTTTTCTTGCCCCCTTGTCGGGCGTTGAGCAGGTCGGGGTCGACGTTGGCCTCTTCGAGCGAGGTGTCGTCGGTGTCGTCGGTGTCGTCGGTGCTGCTGTCGGTGAGTTTGCGCTCGCCCTTGAAGAAGGCTTTGATTTTGCTGAACGTCTTGTTGTCGAAGGTGTAGGATAGGTTCTGGCTCATGCCCTGAAAGCGGCCGAAGCGGCCGTAGCTCCACTCGGTGCGGTCGGAGGTGACGACCTGTCCTTGCTCGTTGAACTTGTAGGCGTAGGTGGCGAAGACGGCGGCCATGGAGAAGGTGTAGCTCTTGGTCAGTTTCAGACGTATGCGAGTGCTCAGGTTGCTCCAAGGCTGCGTTTTGGCCGCCATGTTGTAGGAGATGTTGGCGCTGAGTTCGTCGATGAGCGATATTTTTCGTTCGCCCGTGCTGTCGCGGTCGCTGCGCACCTTCATTTCCACGTTGTTGGAGAGCGACATGCTGATGAGGCCCTGCGTGGTGCCCGAGGGGTAGCCGTAGAGTGCGCCTTGGTAGGGTGAGTATTTCACCTTGGTCACTTGCCCCTGCTCGTCAATTTTGTCGTAATATTTGGTGTAACCGTAGCGCGAGGAGGTGAAGTCGGGCGCATAGCTCACGCTCACTGAGGGCTTGAGCACGTGGCGTATGGCTATGATTTTCGAGCCGAAGAGTTTCTTCCACGGCTTGTAGAAAGCGTAGACCGTGGTGTTCATCGTGACGCCCACGTTCCAGTCGTACAGGTTGTAGAAGCCGTAGACGGTGTCGCGGAGCTCCTGCTGCAGTTCGCGGTTCCAAGAACGGTTGACGCGCTTGGCGTACATGATGTCGCGGAAGTTGAAGGTGGGCGAGATGTTGATGTACTTGAAGAGCTGGAAGGTGGCGTCGATGGGTATGCGGTGCTGGAAACCGTTGTTCCAGTCCTTGATGAGGTTCGACTTGAAGAGGCGGTTCTCCTTGGTGGTGATGCTGTTTGAGAGTTGTCCCGTGTACGACATCGAAATCTTTTCATACCATCGCTCCTTGCCCACCTGGTGCTTGCGGCGGAAGGGGTAGAAGCGCGAGAGTGAAATGCTGAGGTCGGGCAGGGTGACGGCTATCGAGGAGTCGCGCATGTTCTGCGTCAGGTTGGTAGACCCCGAAATGGTGAGGCCAATGTTGGGGAAGGTGTGGCTGAAGCTCACCGAACTGGCACGGGTGCTCTGTGTGTAGGAAAGCGGGTTGTACATGCTTTCCAGGTTCTTGCGCTCATAGTTTTCGGAGGCAAAGTTGACGCGTGCCGAGAAACTCGTGTTGGGGTTGGCCTTCGAACTTTTGGTGTGCGTCCACTGTATTTTCATGCTCTTGGTCACGGCGTAGTCGGGCATGTTCTTTTCACCCTCCACGGTGCGCAGGTAGCTGAAGTAGATGTTGCCGTTGTACTTGTAGCGCTTGTTGTAGTTGGTTTCAGCACTCACGCCCCACGACCCCTTGGTGTAGATTTCGCCCAGCAGTTTGCAGTCCATGTAGTCGCTGATGGCAAAGTAGTAGCCGCCGTCGCGCAGATAGAAGCCGCGAGCCGTTTCGTCGCCATACGAGGGCATGATGAAGCCCGAGGAGTATTTCTTGTTGAAGGGGAAGAAACCGTAAGGAATGGCCAGCGGCAGGGGCACGTCCTCCACCACCAGATGGGCGGGCCCGAAGAAGGCCTCCTTGCCCGGCCTCACCTTGGCCCGCGAGAGTTTCAGGTAGAAGTGCGGGTGCTCCGCATCGCAGGTGGTGTATTTGGCATGCTGCAGGTAGAGGGTGCCGTCGTCGGTGCGCTTCGACTCCTCGCTCTGCATGAAGCCGTTGCCCTGTGCTGTGTAGACGTTGGTGATGAAGCCCTTCTTCGTTTTGAAGTTGAACGACATGCGCTCGCTCTTGTATTCGTCCTGCCCCTGGTGGTAGACGGGCGGGTCGACGGGTGCGGCGTTGGCTGAGTCGCGGCGTCCCTCGGCGTGCACCATGTTGCTGTCGAGGTTCATCACGATGTGGGCTGCGTTGAGCGTCATGTCCAGGTATTGCACGCGGGCCTTGCCGTAGAGGTGGGCAAAGCCGGTGGCGGCGTCGTAGACAATGGAGTCAGCCGCTTCATATTCTACCACCGTGTCGATGCCCGGTTTGCGCACCTTCACCGAGTCGTGGCGCGTGGTGTCGGCTGGCAGCGAGTCGGTGGTCAGCGAGTCGGCTGTGGCCAAGTGTCGGGGTGGGGCGGAGTCGGTGCTGGCCGCCGTGTCGGGAACGAGCACCCCAGCCGTCACCGAGTCGGGCAGCGAGTCGGTGGCGCCGTACCCCCGCATCGGGGCACCATGATGCCAGCCCGTGCCCGCAGCCCCCAGGGCCAGCGTGGCGCAGAGCGTGCACAGCGTGAGTAGAATGGGTGTTCGCAAGGAAATAGAGAAAGTTTTTTGGAGAAAATGCTAAGAACCGTGTGTGAGGCGTTTCAGCCTGAGAGCCCCTTAATCTTTCGGCAGTTCGGGCTCAAACCTTTCGGCCCAAGCCATGAACTTGGCCACGCCGTCGTGCCCGAACTTTTCCAGGCTGACGGCTGTCTGCGCCACGGTGCGCTCCCTCTCGGGATGGCTCTTCGAGTAGAACTTGTCGGCGTAGCACAGCAGTTGCTCCTCGGGCGTTTCGGGCACGTAGGAGCCGGGCGGCAGCGGCAGTTGCTGGGCGGCAATCTGCTCGGGCGTCAGCCCCGTGCCAGTGTGGCGTTCGCACACCCTGGCCAGCCGGTTCATGCCGTGCGAGCGCAGCAGTTCGGCACCCAGATAGCCGTGCAGCAGGTAGGGGTGCGTGCCGTGGCAGTGAATGCCTGGGGCTTTTGTCATGAAGATGCCCACATCGTGCAGCAGGGCGGCCTGCACCAGGAAGGCGCGGTCCATGCCCAACTCGGGGTGGCGCGCAGCAATGCGCAAGGCACGCCGCATCACCTGCCGGCTGTGGTGCAGCAGCAGGCGGCGCAGCGCGTCGTCGTGTGGGTAGTATCTCAGTATGATGTCAAAAGCGTCCATACATTTTGGCCGCAAAGGTACAACTTTCCCCTTGGATATGCTTTGCCTATACCTATTTTAATTACCTTTGCAAATAGGTAACCCAACGCATGCCGCACCTCGCCCTGCCAACTCAGGGCGTGGTCGTGCAGCAGCATCCTCACAAGCATATTCACCTCCATCCCTCCTTACAAGGCATGCTTATCATTGGTATAGCGGGCGGCACCGGCTCGGGCAAAACCACCGTGGTGCGCAAAATTCTGGACTCCCTGCCTGCCGACATCGTGGCCGTCATACCGCAGGACTCCTACTACAACGACCAAAGCCATTTGCCCCTCGAGGTGCGCAAGCAAACCAACTTCGACCACCCCGACGCCTTCGAATGGCCGCTCTTGGCGCATCAGATAGCCGAACTCAAGGCGGGGCGCTCCATTGAGCAACCCACCTATTCTTACATCACTTGCACCCGTTTGCCCGAAACGGTGCATGTGGAGCCGCGCGACGTCATCATTGTGGAGGGCATCATGACGCTTTACGACAAAAGTCTGCGCGACCAGATGGACCTCAAGATATTTGTAGATGCAGGGCCTGACGAACGTCTGCTCCGCGTCATTGAGCGCGACACCGCAGAGCGCGGACATCCGCTCGAAATGCTGGTGACAAAATACCGCAACGTGCTTAAACCCATGCACGACGAGTTCATCGAGCCCACCAAGCAATATGCCGACATCATCATCCCCAACGGCGGCGAGAACGCCCGCGCCGTGGCCATGATGCAACTCTACATCCTCTCCGCCCTCACGCAGCAGCGGTTGCAGAAGTAAGGGGAGGCGTTTTCCCATCTCTCCCTTCCATACCCTCCGTTTTTTTTACATCACACATGCGAGCCACGCAGGGCCATTCATCCCCCTGTGAGGCTCGCATGTGTGATGTAAAAATGAGGTGAAAAAAGGTGGGGAAAATGCCACTACGCGCCCTTTGTGCCTAAGCCTCTTCTCCGAAAACCGCACCTTGCGCATTGGCTGTGCCAAAAAGGATAATTAACTTTGCAGCCGACAAAAACACACCCAATCAGTGGCAAAGAAACAACAAAAATCCGCCGCACCGCAAGCCCCACGCGCTGCGGCAGCCAGCAATGTGAAGTCGAAACGCCGCACCCGCTTTTCGCTGCAAGGGCGCGCCTTGGCTTGGTGCGTCTACGGCGGTGGCTTCCTGCTGTGGTTCCTTTTTCTCACCTTCGTCTACGGCGACATGTTTGTGCGTGCCGTGCAGGAGAGCTACGTGTCGTCGTCGGCCGACACCATGTATTACATTGTGAGTAGCCCCTTCGGCTACCTCTACTGGGCGGGGCGCTATCTGCTGCTGGTGTGCCGTTGGGCAGCCAGCGCCGGCGCATTCCTCTCACTGGTGTTCACGCTCACAGCCCTGGCCTTCGACCGCCTGTTCCGTTTGCCGTCGCGCTGGTGGGGTACGGGTTACGTGCTGGCTGCAGGCTGCGTGGCGTGGATGATAGTGCGCGGCACCAACCTCTACTTCATGTCTGAGCCGTCGCTCGTGGTGCTCATTCCAGTGGGTGTGCTGCTGCTCACCGCCCTGCTGGCCGGCGTGGCAGCCCTCGTGGCGCGTTTGGCCAAGTGGCCGGCCGCCGCAAGCGTCCCCGCGCAGCCTCTGGGCCTGCTCCTCACCCTGCTCCTTGTGGCGGGTGCCACCGTGGCGGCGCGCACCGTCAACGCCAACGAAATGCTCACCGCACGGGTGCAGAACCTGGCCGACGAGCAGCGTTGGGATGAAATCATTGAAGCCGCACGCCAGGCCGATCGTCCCACGCGTACCGTGGCGGCTTACCACGCCATCGCGCTGCTGCAGACCGATCAGTTGCTCGACGGCCTCTTCGACATTCCCTACGATTTCCCCAAAGCACGCCTCGACAGCTTGGGCGGCAACGATGAGTACAACCTCCTCCTTGCACCCTGCAACTTCTACGCGGGACTGACTAACGCCGCCTACCGCTGCGCCATGGACCGCGTTGTCACCTACGGCCCCAGCCTCTCGTCGTTCAAACTCATGGTGCGTTGCGCCCTCGTGGCGGGTGAACGGGAACTGTGTGACAAATACCTCGACCTCGTGGCCATGAACCCCGGCGAGGACAAGTTTGTGCAGGAATATCGCGCCATGCTGGCCGACAGCACCCTGCTCCAGCAGAACGACGACCTGCGTCGTGTGATGTCGCGCCTGCCGCTTGAAAAGAATTTTGAGCAAAACTACATGCCGCCTGCTTTCCTTGGCTACAACCTGCTCCTGCAGCAGGGCACCGACGCCACCCTCATCACCTCGGTGGCCGCCTGCCTCTACACCAAGGACCTGCAGAGCCTCCTGCCCCGTGTGCGCATCATGCAGCAAAAAGGGGTGAGTCTGCCCGCCTGTGTCCTGCAAGCCCTGGCCATCATGTCCCTCAAGCAGCCCGCCCTGTTGCAGGAGTTCCCGCAGGTGGCACAGTATGCCCAGTCGCAAGTCAGAGCCTTCCTGCTCGATGCCAAGCCCTATGTGAAAGACCGCCTCGCGCTGCGCCACGAACTCAAGAAGGACTGGCTCGGCACCTACGTCTACTACTATTACACCGAAAACAACGACCCCGATCAGGTGCGCAAACCGCAAACGCAAACCGACAGCCACGGCGTGAACTGACCCCGCCGCAGGCCCCGCAGCGCGGCGCATGCACCCTGCCATCACAAGCCTACTCATGACAACCACCCACCACCTCCGCACCCTCACCCACGGCCTTCACGCGCTGGCCGTGCTCCTCCTGGCCGCCCTGTGGCTCGCCGCCTGCTCCCGCCCGAAGGCCGAGGTGCCGGCCCACAGCCGTCCTGTGAGCGAAGCGCCCCATACCTTCCCCGACTACCGCGACGTGGTCATCCCGCCCAACATTGCCCCACTCAACATGCAGGTGAAGAATGCCGGCACAGCCTTCGTAGCACACATCAGCGCCGGCAGCCACTCCATCACCGCCGCAGCGGGAGCCGACGGCGTGCTGCAGTTCGACTCCCTGCAGTGGCGCACCCTGCTCTCGCAAACCCGTGGCCACGACCTCCGCGTCAGCCTCTATGCCCAGCGTGAGGGCGAATGGGTGAGCCTGCCGGCCTACACCATGCATGTGGCAGAGGAGGAAATCGACCGCTACCTCTCCTATCGCCTCATCGAGCCCTCCTACGAAATCTACCGCCAGCTCGGCCTCTACCAGCGCGACCTCGAGGGCTTCGGCGTACGCACCATCTACGAGAACAACCGACGCTACGAGAGCGACCACAACCATTGCATCAACTGCCACAACTACCAGAACCACAGCACCCGCCGCATGCTCTTCCATGTGCGTGGCAAGCACGGCGGGACGGTGTTTGTGGAAAATGGCAAGGCGGTGAAAATGAACATGAAGAGCGACTCCCTGCTCGCTTCGGCCGTCTATCCCACGTGGCATCCGCAGCACAACTGGGTGGTCTTCTCGTCGAACCAGACGGGGCAGGCATTCCATCTGCGTAACCCACAGAAAATCGAGGTGATTGACTACGGCTCCGACCTCATCTTCTACGACGCCGAGCGTCACACCGTGTGCAACGTGCTCAAAACCGATGCCGACCTCGAAACCTTTCCCTGCTGGGCTCCCGATGGCCGCAAACTCTACTACTGCTCGGCCCACGTGGCGCAGTTTGAGGGACTCAACACCGACCAGCGTCGCGACCTCGTCACCAACCTCTACACCCAGTTGCATTACAACGTGATGAGCATGACCTTCGACCCCGCCACCCGCACTTGGGGCGCACCGCAGGTCGAGGTCGACTGTGCCGCCATGGGGCGCAGCGCCGCCGTGCCCCGCGTCAGTCCCGACGGTCGCTATGTACTCTTCACTATGGCCGACTACGGCCAGTTCCACATCTGGCACCTCTCAGCCGACCTCTACGTCAAGGACCTCCAGACGGGGCAGGTCGAACCCCTCGCAGCCGCCAACAGTCCGCGTCAGGAGAGCTACCACGCCTGGAGCAGCAACGGACGCTGGATCGTAGTGGCCTCGCGCCGCGACGACGCCTCCTACAGCCGTGCCTACATAGCCTACTTCGACAAGCAAGGCAAGAGTCATAAGGCCTTCCTCATGCCCCAGCACGACCCGCGGCAGAACGTGTGGCTCACCAAGAGTTACAACGTGCCCGAACTCACCCGCGACGCCGTGCCCGTCAGTCCCGACGACCTGAAAGCCTGCATCTACGCCGACGACAAGGCGCAGCCCGTGCGTTACGGCAAGTAAACCGCCGAGACGAGGGAAAATGGTTGCCGGCGGGCGTGGAGCACAGCCCTGCGGCGGCCAGTCAGCTGCCCCCGTAGGGCTAAATGTAGAGGAAGATGTGAAAAAATGCGCCTGCCCCGTGCCCATTATCAGCAAGAATACCTAATTTTGTGGCATGCAAGCCGTTTGCTGCGCTTGTCTTTGCACAACGTCCGTTCAGCCCGTTGCAAGAAGGGCGAACGCCTACCAGTGTGCCTACAGCCTCAGGCAATCCAAAACATAACCCTATTATACCATGACACTTATCAAATCCATCTCCGGCTTCCGCGGCACCATCGGTGGCCGTGCCGGCGATACCCTGAACCCCGTTGACATTGCCAAGAGCGTATCGGCCTATGCAGCCCTGCGCGAAAAGGTGGTGAACCGCACCTTCCGCCGCAAAATTGTGGTAGGTCGCGATGCCCGTATCTCGGGCGAAATGGTAACCCACGTTGTGTGCGGTACGCTCATGAGCATGGGCTTCGACGTAGTGAACATCGGTCTGGCTTCCACGCCTACCACCGAGATTGCTGTCACCATGGAGCGTGCCTGCGGTGGCATCATCATCACCGCCAGCCACAACCCCCGTCAGTGGAACGCCCTTAAGTTCCTCAACGAAAAAGGCGAATTCCTGCCCCCCGCAGAGGCTTCAGAGGTAGTGCGTAAGGCCAACAGCAGCGACTTCGAGTTTGCTGATGTCGACAACCTCGGCTGCTACGTGAAGAACTATAGCTACGACCAGCGCCACATCGAACTCGTCAAGGATCTTGAACTCGTTGACATCGACGCCATCCGCCGCGCCCACTTCACCGTGGCCATTGATACCGTCAACTCCGTCGGCGGCATCATCCTGCCCAAACTCCTCGGCCAGTTGGGCGTAACCGAAGTCACGGGCCTCAACACAGAGCCTACGGGTGACTTTGCCCACAACCCCGAGCCCCTCAAGGAGAACCTGAGCGAAATTCGCAACCTCCTGCGCAAGGGCCGTCACGACCTCGGCATTGTGGTTGACCCCGATGTCGACCGCCTCGCACTCGTCTGCGAAGACGGCACCATGTTTGGCGAGGAGAACACCCTCGTGGCTGTGGCCGACTACGTGCTTCAGCACACCCCTGGCCCCACTGTGTCGAACCTTTCGTCGAGCCGCGGTCTGCGCGACGTGACCGAAAAGTACGGCTGCAACTACACCGCAGCAGCTGTAGGTGAGGTGAACGTGGTGATGAAGATGCGCGAAACAGGAGCTGTGCTCGGAGGCGAAGGCAACGGCGGCGTCATCTATCCTGCCGCCCACAGCGGCCGCGATGCCCTCGTAGGCATTGCCCTCATCCTGACCTACCTTGCCAAGACCGGCATGAAGGCCAGCGAACTCCGCGACAGCCTGCCGCAGTATTTCATTGCCAAGAACCGCATCGACCTCGATCCCACCACCGACATCTTCAACATCCTCAAGAAGGTGAAGGAACTCTACAAGAACGAAACCGTGACCGACATCGACGGCGTCAAAATCGACTTCGCCGACAAGTGGGTGCATCTGCGCAAGAGTAACACCGAGCCCATCATCCGCGTCTACTCCGAGGCTCACACCATGGAGGAGGCCGATGCCCTCGGCAAGCAGATCATGGACATCGTCTACAACATGACCAAACAGGGATAAACCCCTTCCGTGCTTGCGGCCGGTCTGGCGGGCGCGGGGCGCACCTGGTGCAGCCCGCTCCGTCGGCCGGCCGCAAGTCGTTACGGCGCATGCCAGCCCCACATAGCTGAGGCACACGTGGCCATCGGCTCACACCGTGGCAAGCATGCACGTGCTGCTGACGGCACGCCGCCAAGCCGCGGCAACATAAGGCATGGTCGGTTGCCCACGGCCGTGTACAACGTTGTCCACGGCCGTGTGCAACGTTGTCCTCGACCATGTGCAACGTTGCCCACGGCCGTGGGCAACCGACTTCGTCTGTTTTGCTTACGGGAAAGCCTGATAGAAAAATGCTCACTGGCTTATCCTTTATCATTTATTTATGGAAAAGAAAATCATTCTCCCCTCGATTCTCACACTGCTCCCTGCTGTGGCAGCCGCGCAGGCACGCTACAACATCGTCTACATCATGACCGACGACCACACGGCGCAGATGATGAGCTGTTACGACAACCGCTTCGTAGAGACGCCCAACCTCGACCGCATAGCCGCCGACGGTGTGCGGTTTGTCAATAGCTACGTGGCCAACTCACTCTCTGGTCCTTCACGAGCCTGCATGCTTACGGGTAAGCACTCCCACAAGAACGGCTTCACGCACAACGAGAACGGCATCTTCGACGGTACGCAGCAAACCATGCCCAAACTCTTGCAGCAGGCGGGCTACCAGACAGCCATCATCGGTAAGTGGCACCTCGAAAGCCTGCCCACGGGCTTCGACTACTGGAACGTGCTGCCGGGACAGGGCGACTACTACAACCCCGACTTCATCACCATGCAGAACGACACAGTGCGTGAGCATGGATACATTACCAACGTCATCACCGACAAGGCCATCAACTGGATGGAGCATAGCCGCGACAAGAGCAAACCCTTTGCCCTCTTCATCCACCACAAGCCCTGCCACCGATGCTGGTTGCCTGAAATGAAGTACCTCACCGCCTACGAGGACAAAACCTTCCCCGTGCCCGAAACCTTCTACGATCAGCACGAAGGCCGCCTCGCCGCACAGCAGCAAGAGATGCAGATTGCTGACAACCGCCACATGGACATCGTCTACGACACGAAGATGTACCGCCCCGGCATCCGCACACGCCTCTCCGACCTCTACCTCAAAATGATAGGCCGCCTCGACAGTGCCGACCTCCAGCGCTACAACGACGTGTACGAACCCATGGCGCGCGACTTCTACCGCCGCAACCTCACGGGCAAACAACTGGCCGAGTTCAAGTACCAGCGCTACATGAGGGACTACGCCAAGGTGCTCAAGTCGCTCGACGACAACGTGGGGCGCACCCTCGACTACCTCAAGCAGGCCGGCTTGCTCGACAACACCCTCGTGGTCTACACCAGCGACCAGGGCTTCTACATGGGCGAGCACGGATGGTTCGACAAGCGTTTTATGTACGAAGAGTCGCTCTCTACGCCCCTCGTAATGCGTCTGCCCAAGGGACTTAAAGCCCGCGGCGACATACAGGAGATGGTGCAGAACATTGACTACGCGCCCACCTTCCTGCAGATAGCAGGTGTGGCCGTGCCCGCCGACATTCAGGGCACCTCGCTCCTGCCGCTGCTGCAGGGCAAGCACCCCAAAAACTGGCGCAAAAGCGTGTATTACCATTACTACGAGTACCCAGCCGAGCACAGCGTGAAGCGCCACTACGGCGTGCGCACCTCTGACGGCTGGAAGCTCATCCACTTCTATCGCGACATCAACGCGTGGGAACTCTACAACCTGAACGACGATCCCAACGAGCTTCACAACCTCTACGGACAGCCCGGCACCGAACAGAAAACGGCCGAGCTGAAAAAGGAACTCATACGCTTGCAGCAGCAGTATGACGACCAGGCCGCGCTGAAGTTCAACGAGATGTAACCCACCCACTGCCGCCGTGCAGTCCACCCTACCGTATCAAATAGATGCCGTGAAGAAAAATCTTTACCTGGTGAGCGTCCTTCTGCACCTGGTGAGCGTTTTTCTTTGCGGCATCCATTATTTTCACCCAGCCGTGTGAACCCTATCTGTGGTCGTGTAAAGAATGCGCCCCACGTGTGCAGTTCTTTACACGGCCTCTTTTTTGCGCCCTGTGGGAGCTGTGCCACGGTATGCTTCATGCTGCCCATGGTTGCGCAGTACTTGGGGGAGGGTATAAAAACTTGCAACTCTACTTGACAAAAAATAGGATTATTAACCCCTTGCATAATAATTTATTAAAAAGAAATGATTAAAGATAAACCGTTGTGTGTCCATCCGAAAGAAAGTTGTAATTTTGCTGCGCGAAATACAATTTCGTAGCCACAGGTTGTCAAGAACAGGTATGCAACGAGCATGTGTACGACGGCCTGGGTATTTGGAAAGCCAAAGGGTGAAAAAACTATCCTGGCTATAACAGACACATTAACTATTTCCCTTTTTTAACAGCACGATTGATTGTTATGCGCCTAAAAATGATGAAGCGCTGCATGGCATGCGTGATACTGCTGGGGTCTGGAATGCAAGTGGCACAGGCACAGCGCGTATCATTGAAGACGAATGCCTTGTACTGGGCTGTAGCGCACCCTAACCTCGGAGTGGAGTTCCGCCTTACCCCGCACTACACGCTGAATGTGGAAGTGATAGGCACCTATCTGCACAAAGGCCGTTTTCACGCCCGCAACATTGTGGCCAATCCCGAAGTTCGCTATTGGTTTAATGCCCGCCCGCAGTCGCAGCACTTTGTGGGCGTCATGGCGTTTGCCTCGTCCTACGACTACCGCACCAAGAATTGGAACCACATAGGCGAGGGCTTCGGCGCCGGCGTAACCTACGGCTACAGTTGGGTGCTCAGCACGCACTGGAGCCTTGAAACCACTGCCGGTCTCGGCGCCGCCTACGCCCGCGACAACACCTACCGCGGCGAAAACGACCCTATGACTTACGACCCTAACAACAAGAAAATCCTTCCCGTTGTCAAGCTCGGCGTGTCGTTCGTGTATGTGATGAAATAAAAAACAACGGGCGCGGCTGGTGGTTTCGCATCCATCAGTGCTGAGCCCCTCAGAACTTTTTGCTCCCAAAATAATGTGGGTGATAAGGAGGCCTGCGAGAGGCCAACATGCCGCCCGCTGCGTAACCCCAAGCCGCGTTAAGGTGTGGCGCCGTTCTATATTAATTGATTAGATATGAATTTGCTTGTTATGAAGTCTCTGCAACAAAATATATTGCGCATGCTGGTGCTGCTCTGCACTTGCTTGCTGTTTGTCGGCGTGCATGCACAAAATCAGAAAGTGCTCCGCGTGAAAGTGTGGTCAGTAACACTTGACAAAAAAGGAAAGGTCGCTGAAAAAACTGAGGCCGACGGTATTACTGTAAAAGATAAACGCTTGCAGAAAGAACTTGGCAAAACCAACGCCGATGGTGAACTGGAAGTGACGGTGCCAAAGTTTGACACAGAGTTGGTGTTTATAGGTCCCACGTACACGGATTTTGACATGAAGTCGCAGCGTGAAGTGGTGAGGTCGCTGTATAAGCCGAAATCCGAGAAAGTGACACGCGATCAGGTGAAGGTGGAAGTTGAATTGATTGTGGCCGACGAGACGCAAGGCTTCAAGCAAGCAACCAAGAAGGGGCTCAAGATAACCGATGTGCCCTCATTCGATAAAACCGCCCTTGACAGAGGTGCCGACGGTACGATTTATTATTCTGTTACATGGCGCTGCCCCAAAGCTGAGTTCAAGAAGAATATGCGTGCTGTAGTGCAGCCATTTCTCGTGTTGCCCGATACCTTCTACTTCGGCCATCCTATCAGTGTAGAGGCTGAGGAGTTCTATAAAACGCAGAACCGTCAATACGCTTTTGATAAGGAAAACGCGCTCTTCGGCGACTCGCTCAACATCTTCATGAAGCGATATGGCGGCACCGTGCATCGACTGAAAGACTGTAAGACGGACACGGTGGGCGACCTGCTTTGTTACTCCTTGGAGGTGCGCGATAGCATCAAACTGGCGCCCGACGCTAACCCGAGGCAATATCAGTGGTTGTTCTACGAAGATTATAACCGCATCTTCTGGGGGCAGAAGGACCTTGTAAGTACCGGTATTTCTGACCCCTTGCATTGGTTTGACTTTGCTTGTGAGGGTCTTGAGTTGCCCGAATACTTTGATGTGCCGCAAACATTGAGCGTACAGAGTGCCAGTGATAAGGCTAATCTGCACTTCGAAGTAGGTAAGTCGGAACTGGCGCTCGACTCCTTGAATATGGCCGAACTTGAGAAGATTGCGGCCAAGATGAACAGAATCCGTTCGAATGACGGCAAACTGCTGGGCGTGACGCTCAAAGCCACGTCCTCGCCTGAGGGTAACTATGAGCGCAACCTCAAACTCAGTGACGACCGCCTGCGTTCGGCACTGAATGCCCTGCAACGCATTGCAGGTGGCGGGTACGAACGTAAGCAGAAGTCGTATGTGGCAGGATGGGACACTGTGGCCGTACTCATGCGTCGCGACTCGTTGCTCACCGAGGCCGACGAAGTGGAGGCCATTGTGAAAGAAAACAGCTTTATTGGCACACAGGGTGCTCTCATTGCCAGGAAACCCTATTACAACATTATCAAAGAGCGCTACCTCCCGCAATTGCGTCGCGTGGATTATGAATTGGAGTTTACCGAAAGCCGCATCCTTAATTATGATGAGGTGAAGCAGAAGTATGAGGCCGACACCACGCATTTGATGATGACCCTCCCGCTCTATTACACCTTATATAAGAATGAGCCTGATGAGGAGCAGCGTTTCCGCCAAATGCAGGACGCCGTAAAGGAGTATAGGGGCAAGCGAGATGCCCGCATGGCTGCCAACGACCTCACTGTGGAACTGAACAAGCGCGGCACGCCTGACGCTTCGCTTCTGGCTGGCTACATCGGTACACCCGAGCACAAGCAGCATATCAATGAATACAAGGCACTGGTGGCCAACTACATCATTGCGCTTGTAAGGGAGGCGCGTGCCGACTCCGCTCGCATCGTGGCCTATCACTACCTGCCCTATGACGACGATACCCGCATGGTTCATGTGGTGGTGGGTGCCTTGAATAACCAACGTTATGGTTACTTCGATCCCAACGGAAAGATGCGTACCCCGCAGCAATACGAAGGCGCCTCCAACCAGTCCGAGTGGCACAAGGTCGACTTCTTGAATTATATCAGCGAAACCGGTGCACGCAACGAAGTGGCTTTCCTGCTCTATTGTAAGAAGAACGAGGCCGCTCTTGAGCGTTGTGCCGACCTCGACAGCCTCGATGCAGTATCATACTACCTCAAGGCTATTTGCAACAACCGCTGTGGACATAAGGAAGTGGCCAAGGCCGCTTACAGGAAAGCCATCAAGATGGATCCTACGCTTGAAGCATACTCCCTCGGCGATGCTGACATCTACGACCTCCTCCCAGAAGAGGTGAAAGCCAAGGACGGACGCAAGTATGGTCAAGAAAAGATTGACCCCACCAAACTCCCGCCTGCCAAAGTGCCTCAGAGCATCATCAAGCAGTTCCAGCGAGAAATACAGGAAAGTCACGAAACATCTAATAAATAGCGCTGCCGTGCCGACAGCCACGCTATGTCAGCAAGTGCAGTTACCCCTATTCACGGCAAACCCACGCTGCTACTGCTTGATGCAAAGGGCTGTGGAAGAAGAGATGAACGGTAAAACGAACCGCCTACAATGAACCAAACAACACGAAACAAAGATATTTGCAAAGACATGTATTTGCAGCATAAACTACACAGAATGCTGGCTGTTGGTGCTCTGGCCTGTGGATTCTCCCTTCAGGCCGTAGCGCAGCAGGTGGCCGATAGCTTGCGGCAGGATACGGCTGTGGTAACGCAAGCTGTGGTAACGCAAGCTGAGGCCGCCGACACCACCGCGAAAGCCGTTGCTGGCAAGGAGGCCAAAGCATCGAAGCGCAAACGCCGCAAAACTGATGACAAGGCCGTGCAAGCCGACTCTGCTGTGATCACTCAAAGCGTGAAAAGCAGCGGCATCCCCACCGACAGCATTCAAGGCGGCAAGAAGAAGCGCAAGCAGAAGGAACCGAAAGCCGAAAAGAAAGAGCCCCCCTTCAGCTTCAACTTCCAGGCAGTTGAGGATTATTGGGAACTGCAGCGTCGCATCAAGGAATATCAGGATGTGGAAGCAAATAAGTGGCGTCCGCGCACCATCATTCCCATTGACCTCGACACCGTTGCCCCCAAGGACTCCCTCGGTGCTGTCTACTACATGATGGGCAACCCCAACATCGCGAAGCATTTTGCCAACAAAGGCTGGGCAGAGCATCTCTACTTTGAAGGCGGCTTTGGTGTCAACTTCATGGCCACCCGCATGATACACCAGTTTGGTGCGCAGGGCGAGGCAGCCCTTGGTAAATGGTTCACGCCCGAACACGGTGCTCGCCTCACCATCAAGGGAGGTCGTTACCGCATGGTCGAACAGCGCACCCGCTTCGTAGGCATCGGCTTGGACTATACGCTCAACCTGCACTCTGTGGCACGTCCCGACTACATGAAGCCGCGCCGCTTCGAGATGCACGGTGTCTTCGGTGCCGATGTGTCCGTCTCCAACAGTCATGGAAACAGAGACTTTGGCTTCGGTGTGCACGTGGGCCTTCGCAGCCAGGTCAAGCTGATGCGTTATAATTATCTGTACGTAGAGCCCCGTGTCGGCGTATTGTCGAACGGCGTCACGCAGCTGCCCACCTGGCACCAGATGCGCCCCTATGCCGAAATCATGGCAGGTTTGGGCTTCCGCCGTATGGAGCAGGAGGAACGCTCGTTTGACCAAACCTTCTCGAAGAAGTTCTTTGAAAACTGGTTCCTCTCCACGGCCGCAGGCCCCACGTTTGTGGTGAACGCCTTGCCCGGAAGCTGGAAAAACAACCGCGGCGTGCTCGGCTACCTCGGTGTGGGTAAATGGTTCGGCCGCTACAACGGTGTGCGCCTCGGCATGTACGGTGGTCGCACCGAGCGTGGCGGTTTCCAGCGTGTGCCCGAAAGGCCCTATGAGCAACGCTTCCTGCGTTACGTGGCTGGCGAATTGGACTACATGTTCAACCTCTCCAACTTCTTCGCTGGCTACCGCAACGACCGTCGCGTCAGTTTCAACGCCCTCGCCGGTTTGGAATTGAAGCATTTCCACAACAACTACTTCAACGATACGGAACTCGGCTACGTGGGAGGCATCCAGGCCAACGTGCGCCTCATGCAGGGCCTCGACTTCTACGTAGAGCCCCGTCTCGAGCTTTACAAAACCGGCGCTACACCGGGCATCAACACCTCGCGTTACGAAGTAGCCACCTCCATGCTGGCAGGTTTGACCATCAATAGCGACTTCCGCAAGGGCTTCGACCTGCGCCGTTCGCCCGACGAGTTTGAGCGCAAGAGCTGGCGCGACAACATGTTCCTCGAAATAGCCGGCGGTACGGGCTGGGTAGGTTCGCGCACCGTCTTCCAGCATCCTTTCGACTACTTAGGCTATGTGGCCCATCTCGGTTTTGGCCAGTGGTTCACCTCTCTGCACGGTGCTCGCGTATGGGGCCGCTTTGGCCAGTACCAAACGGGCTCTGTTGACAAATTCCGCAGCATCACGGTGGGTGCCGACTACATGTTCCACGTGACCAACTCCTTCTTGGGCGTACGCCACAAGCGCTGGTTCGACCTCTATGCCCTGCTTGGTCTGGGCATGAGCAAGCGCACCAACTACGGCAGCAAGGGCGCGCCCTACTTCATGGTGCAAGGCGGCTTGCAGGCTGAGGCGCACATCACCAAGATGCTCTCCGTCTACGTAGAGCCGCAGATACGCATCTACAACAGCCACTTCGCTCCCAACCCCATGCAACGTAGTGTTGACCCCGTGGCCGACCTCCTTGCCGGTATCAAAGTGAACATGCGCGGTGCGGAGACCGAGCACGACAGGCCCCTCTATCAGGAGCACGGTCACCGCAGCTACATCTCTGTGGCTGGCGGTATGTATGCCCCGGCCCGTTATCTGGGCGACAAGTCATGGTATGCCCCCACTGCACGCCTCAGCTACGTCAGCTGGTTCAATCCTTACAGCGCATGGCGTGCCAACGTGAAGGCATCGAGCATCCTTGGCAGTGCCCATCGCTACTGCGAAGGCTCGCTGGGAG
This sequence comes from Bacteroidales bacterium, assembly GCA_004557185.1. GTDB lineage: Bacteria > Bacteroidota > Bacteroidia > Bacteroidales > Bacteroidaceae > Alloprevotella. Next base: position 32,705 of record SFEP01000002.1, on the reverse strand, counting down.
GCGACCTCCTTACCGACCTCACGGCACACACCTTGGGCTATAACCCCGAGCGCCTTGTCAACGTGATAGCCTTAGGCGGTTTCAACGTGGGCGGCGACTATACTGTTGAGGGCGACAAGAACGCATTGTTTGACCTTCACGTGGGGGCCCAACTCTCCTTCCGCGTGTCGCCCAACGTCAACGTCTATCTTGAGGGCCAGTTGCCCTACCGTTTCACCCAGCGTGTTGGCGAGCGCCGCGAGCGTCTTGCTCCCACGGCCATGCTCGGTATTGACTACGGTTTCCAGCGTGTGAAGCGCTCCGAGCGCCAGTTCAGCGACGTAGAGCGCAAGAACTTCGTGCAGACGGGCATCGGTGTCGGCCTCTACACGGGTAACATCAACACCATCAACCCCATCAAGCGCAAGCTCACGCTGCCCGCCGACCTCTGCTATGGTCGCTGGTTTGGCAATGTGCATGGCATCAGGGGTGGTTACAGCCGCACCGCCGTGCAGCGCAGTGGCAAGGGCAACAGCGTGAACAACATCGTACATATCGAGTACATCACCAACATCCGTGCCGCCCTCACGGGTGAGAGCACCGAGCACAAGCTCTTCCAGTTAACCACGGCTGTGGGTCCCATCTACACCATCAACCGTCGCTACAACTGGTGGCCTACCATGAAGGGCTTCGGTTTCCAGGCCTCCATGCAGCTCGGTTGCCGCGTGAGTCGCCTCATCGAGGTTTACTTCGAGCCGCAGGCCAGCATATCGTCCAAGAAAATCGAGTTTGAAACCACCCACCCCGCCGAGGGCGAAGTGCATCTGATGCTCGGTACCAAGTTCTACTTCTAAGCGCTCTACGGCGCAATGCCCAAAAAGCGCGAGGGGCGCACCTGAGATTGTGAACATCTCACGGTGCGCCCCTCGCGCTTTCATTATGGCCGGGATGGCTACAGAGCACCTTGCGGCATGAAGTGTGGAAAAGCCTTGGCAGGTGTGGAAAATGCCCTGGCCAGCGTGGCCAACGCTCTGGTCCGCGTGGCTAATGCCCGGACCAGCGTAGCAAATGCTTAGGATAATGATGGAAAACACTACAGCCAGCCAAGCACATGCTTTGACTCATTGGTAAAGCCCGGCCCAGCGTAGCCTACCGCCCAGCCAGCATGTCGTCAGTTCTGCACCACCCAGTCGGCGCGGCTCCGTTTCTCGCTGTCGTCCATTTGCAGCGCCATCCATGCCCTCGCCTTCTCTTCGCTCACCTTGTCGCGAGCCATCACGCGTTGCAGCCTCACGTCCAGCGGAGCGTCCACCATCAGCACGCGGTGCACCAGATGGTCGAAGTGCGACTCATAGAGCAGCGCACATTCCATGAACAGCGTCGTGTCGGGGTCGAGTTGCTGCAGGTCGGCAGGCGTCAGTGTTAGCGGCCGCGTGCAGCCTTGCAGGGTGGGGCAGATGCGGGGGGCGGCGGGCAGTATCCCGCCCAGTGCCGCCGGCACCTCCTGCGGTGCCACCCCGCCCAGTGTCGCTGTCCACGAGGGCGGGGCGGGACAGCCCGCTGCCGAGCCGCTGGCTGTGGCAGTCCTGTGCGCTTTGAGCCAGGCCCTTTGGGCAAAAGCCAAGGCCACACGGGGATGCACGATGGCATCCACCTGGGCGGCATACTCCCTGCCGCGGCACAGATAAGCCGCCAGCACGGGCTTCACGAGGCGGCCTTCGGCGTCATACACCTCGTGCCCCACCAGTTGCCGCAGCGCCTGCTGCACGGTGGCATCGTGGCGAATGATGCGTTTCGCCTCCTCATCGCAGTAGAATACCTCATGCCCCACAGCCTCCAGCTGCCGGCACACATACGATTTACCAGAGCCAATGCCCCCCGTAATGCCTATGCGCAACACGGGGGGCACTTGCACGAGGGTGTCCGGTTCGTTCCTATTCCATTTCATTTTCGGGTACGTCCTCTATCACAAATTCCACGTCCTGCGGCACGATGCGCACGTGGCTTGCACCTGCCGGCACACTCTTCAGCGCCAGGCGGCACATGTTTGTCTTGTTATGCAGCAGTTCCTCGTAGTTTACCACAATCACGAAGTCGTTGCCCGTCACCTTTCTGTATAGGCCCATCGGCACCTGGAACGTTACCTTCACCGAGCCGGGGAAGGTGCGTAGTTGCTTGGCAGCGGGGAAATTCACCTGCTGCACAGGCACCTGCACCGTTTTCTCCACCATGCGGTCTATGCAGAAGGTCACCTGCGTGGTAGCGGGCACGAATTTGGCGCCTCTCACCGCCTGGAAAGTAGCCTTCACCTGCATTGTGTCCGTCAGGTTGCGCAGGTTCAGCGGTTGCGTGTAAGCCCCGGTAATGGTGTCGAGCACCTCGCGTGTGGCATACACCGTCACCGAGTCGTGCGGACATTTGATTTGCGCCAACGAGTAGAGTTTGCCTGCCGACACATGCCCTGTGAGCACCACGGGCACACGTTTGCACTGCCCGTAGTTGTAGTAGAAGTCGAGTGCGTCGGGCTTGTAAGCCACCACGTGCGTGCTGGGCAGCAGTTGCGAGTTCACCTGCTTCATCAGTTCCGTGCCCGGCAGCATCACGTGCCCTGCGGCGTTGGCATAGTTGGCAAAGTCGATGCTGATATCCTTGAAGCGGTTGGTTGTGCGATAGGCTATGAGGTTCACGCCCTTGTCCTGCAGCCTCACGTGCAGTGCTGCGGGCAGTTCGGTGGTCACCACCACGTTGCCCGGCACACCCTCCAGCCGCAGGGGAATGTAGAAGTCCTCCTCATACGTTTCGTTGAGAGCCTGCATGGCCCAGAACACGCTCGACAGCGCGAGGAAGAACAGGAAGATGAAGAATTGCCTGTTCCAAATCATGGCCAGACCTTTCTTTGAGGCGTTCTTGAGTGTCATAGTGCGGTGTGATAGAGGCGGCGTGCTGCGCCGCCGCGTTTGTCGTGCATAGGGAGCCTAAGGCCACATGGTGTGCAAACAACAAGGGCAAAGACCGCAGCCTTTGCCCTGTGAGTTGAATGCTCGGTGATTTATTTCTCGATGATGGGCGTCACGGCATCCTTTGAGAAGGTGAGGTTTACGCCCTTGTCAGCGTTGATGACTACCAGACGCTGCTCTTCGTTGATGCTGCTCACCGTGCCGTGCAGGCCGCCGCTGGTTACCACGCGGTCGCCCACCTTGAGGGCATCGCGCATTTTCTGCAGTTCCTTTTGTTTCTTCTGCTGTGGACGAATCATGAAGAAGTACATAATGGCAAAAAGTACCACCATCATGATTATCATCTGCAAACCGCCGCCTTGTGCGCCGGCAGCCTGAAGGGGAATAAGATTCATGGGTTGAAAGGGTTATGAGTTGGGGTTTGAAAAAATGTCTCTGCTTTTGTCGTGTGCGCAGCCTGCGGCCAGGTCATTCGGCCTGTGTTTCGTCGGCCTGTGCTTCGTCGGCCTTCTGTGCGGCAGCCTCGCGCTTGGGGTTGGGCTTGTGCGCTTTCTTGGTGATGATGCGTTCCTTGGTGGTGCGTCCCTCTGAGCGCAGGCGCTTCACAATGCCGTCGAGCATGCCGTTCACGTAGGCATAACTCTTGGGCGTGCTGTAGCAGCGTGCTATGTCGATGTACTCGCTGAAGGTGATGTTGAGGGGGATGCTGTCGAAGGTGAGCACCTCGGCCAGTGCCGTTTGCGTAATCACGAGGTCCATCAGGGCAATGCGGTTGAAGTCCCAGTTCTTGGCGTTCTCGCGTATCAGCTGGCGCAACTCGGGGCCGCGGTGCAGCGTTTCGCGGAACAGGCCTATGGCAAACTGGTGGTCCTCCTCTTTGTCGTACATGGGCAGCAGCACCTGCTCCTCCATGTTCTTCTCGTCGAAGCGCTTGATGGTTTTCAGCACAAAGGAGTCAATCACCTCGCGGTCATCGTTCCAGTAGAGAGAGTGTCCCTCGATGATGTCGTCGAGTTCCTCGTTGGGCACCACGAAGGTTTTGTAGAGTTTGCGTATGAGTTCGCGGTCGGCCTCGTAGCTGAAGTCGCCGTTCTCCATGTATTGCATGAAGGTTTCGCTCTCCGTCATTTCGGTGTAGAGGCGTCGCACGAAGCCCTCTGCGTCGTCCCAGCGCTCCTGCCGTTGCTCGCGGAACTCGTTGAGCGTCTGGTTGGCATTCAGTTGTAGCAGGAAACGGTTTTCTGCAAATCGGCTGTTGGGCGATTGCTCTCCCTCGGCCGCACCCGTGCGTTTTTCGCGGGCCAGGCGTACGGCATCTTTGCTTTCGGCCACGTTGCGCAGGTCGCACAGCAGTGTGAGCAGGTTGAGGTAAAGGTCGTAAGCCTTTTGCATGGAAAATTCAAGTTCTTTCTCGGCCGTCGCTACGGTCTTTCCTTCGTTCTGATAGTAGGCATACACCAGTTGCACCACTTTCAGACGGATAAGTTCCCTGTTAATCATAAATTTCAAAAAGGTAGCTATGTGTTTGTATTGCAAAGGTACGACAAAAATCGGTAGTCTTTCTAACCTGTGCACGCCAAAGCGGCGCCGTGTGCAGTTTTTTATTCTTTACCCGCCGCTTTGCTACAAATACATGCCATATTGCCGCCACCCCGAGCGCCCCGCCCTTTGCTCCCCGCCCCGCCGCCATGACGGGAACGGGAAAAACGGTGAAGCCCACGGCCGGCCTTAGGACAGAAACCGCAGCAAGCGGGCAGCGCATGCAAGGGCAGCGCAGCGCATGCCCCGCTCCGCGCCACCGCCCTTTGGCCGGCGTCCTGCCCACCGCCCCGCGTCAACGGGAAGCCGTGGGAGCTTTCTTCCACGCCGTGGGAACTTTTTTCCATGTCGTGGGAACTTTCTTCCACGGCATCTAATTTTTACGGCTCGCCACGCCGTCGAAAATAGATGCTACGTAAAAAAGTTTACGAACGACGTGATTTTTTTTACGAACGACGTAACATTTTTTACGTAGCATCTGTTTCCGGCTACTCCTAAGCCCGTCAGCGTGGGCACCTTTCCGTGAAGCCCACGGAGCAGCGCCAAGGCTGCCGGGGTAGGAGCGATGGCATGGTGAGAGAAGGGAGGGAATGTATGCCACGGTGCGACACGAAAAAGACGGTGTGTCATCATGGCCACTCTGCTTCGTTGCTATCGGCATTCGGGCTTGGTCATTGTATGCCACGGTGCGACACGAAAAAGAGGCTGCGCCGTAAACACTGTTGTGTATGGCGCAGCCTCGTGATGGGGGAGGGGGGTGTGCTTAGCGCACCATGACCTTCAGCCCGTTGACCACGTAGATGCCTGGGGCAAAGCCGCTGAGCACGTGGAAGCCCGCTTGCACCTGCTCGTGGCGCAGCAGTTGGCCAGCGGTGTTGTAGATGCGTATGGTGCAGGGGCTGCCGGCCGTCACGCCGATGCTGCCTGCTGCGCCTTCGGCCTTGAAGTAAGCGTCGGCGTCGGCTTCGTTGATGCCCACCATGGCGGGGTCGTAGCCATACTTTGCGTCGAGGGCAGCTATGCGGTTGGGAATCCAGTCGAGCACGTAGTTCACGGCGTCCTGTATGCCGCTGTGCAGACTCGGCCAGCGGTCCTCTTCGCGTTCGTCGGCGTGGCTCTTGGCAAAGAGTTCGGCGTAGGCAGCGAAGCGGTCGGTCAGCTGTTCGGTTTGCCAGTAAGTCTGGCGCAACTGTGCGTAGCGCTGTGCCAGGGTGGCCTGCCAGTTGTTGAAGTCGTTCTGCTTGAGCCAGTAGTACAGGGTGTGCTGTCCGTGCTCACATTCCCACAGGAAGGCGTCGAGGTCGCGTGTAGCGTCGCTGGTGTACTTGTAGGAGCCATCCCAGCGTGCGCCCCATGTGCCGTCGAGGTCCCAAGGAGCAATGGTTATCTTGTTGCCGTAGCGGCTGGTTTTGTCGTAGATGGCGAAGAAGATGTTTTTGCCGTGGTTGTCGGTGGCCAGCAGCAGGTCGATGAAGAGGTAGTAGTCGTTCATCACAGGCATGTCGAACATGAAGGGCAGGTCGTAGGCGAAGGTGGGACTACTCGGCCCCTTGGCCACAAAGTTGACGGCGTTCCAGAGCGGTTGCCAGTCTACGCCCTCATCCTCGTAGTCGGGGTATTTGAGTTCGTATTCAGCCCATGTTTCAATGCCCATGGTGTTGCTGTAGGCTTCGGGCTCGTAGCCGGGGAAGCGTTCGGAGTCTATTTCATGTCCCATGAACACCTCGTACGACCATTGCGACGACTTGTAGAGCAGGCCCTTGATGGTGTCGGGCTCGGTGGCCGTGGCGGGTACGTATTTGGCCAGTTTCATTTGCTTGCGGTCCAGTTTCTCCGTCATGCAGTAGATGCCGTGGTAGCTGCCGTTGAGCAGCACCTCCACAAAGTGGCCGCGTGTGCCTGTGAGGGCTTTCTTTTCCTTTTCCTTATAGTAGGGCGGTGTGCAGAAGGCGTTCCACAGGTCGGTGGCTACGCGGTTACGCATGCAAGCGGGGTCGACGGCCATGGCGTCGAGAATCCAGTTGTTGTCGTTGCGCAGACCGAAGAATTTGCGGTCTACCGACTCGCCGTTGGCGTCGCGCATCTTGATGGCGTACGCCTTCTTGGGGAACGACTGTGCCGTGGCTCCGCGGTACTTGAAGTCGGCTATGTAGAGTGAGTCGTAGCCCGAAACTTCGGGGTCGGTCACACGCAGCGAGCCGCGGGTGTAGTAGCTGCCGTTGCACGAGGTGACGTTCACCTCGACCACAGGCAGGTAGGTGAACAGCAGGCTTGCCGTGCGCACCACTTCGCCCTCGGCGTTAAGCAGTTCGAGCGGATACTCCGTCTGGCAGTCCACGCGGTCGAAGGTTACGGGCTTCATGTCGCTGTCGATGAGGGTGCCGTTGACGCGCAGTGAGAGGCCCTCGTAGGTGGCGCGCAGCACCTGGTGCAGCGGAGCCGTGTAGGTGGTGCCCTCCTCGACGGTGGGAGGCAGGGTGGCCATGAAGCGCGCGTGGCTGTTGTCCCACACCAGTTCCTTGCCGGCCAACTGCAGGGAGTCGAAGGCCGTTTTGAGTTTGCTGGGAATGCGGTTGGTGGGGTCGGAGCCGTCGAAGGTGATGCCTTGGCTTGTGAGCAGGTCGTAGTGGCGCTCGTCGGCCGAGCAGAACACGAAGGTGGAGCCGGGGTCGGCGTCGTAGAGGCCCACTGTGTGCGAGCCGAGGCCCGTGTCGTAGTCGTTCCAGTAGAGGTATTTGCTCTGCGTCTGCCCCGTCTGGCTACCCTTGCTCAAGTTGTCGAGCTTGCCAATGAGGTAGCCGTTCGGCTCGTCGCCGGTGTAGTGTGAAATGGCCCACAGGTTGTCAGTGCCTACGTACCAGGCCGTGTTCAGGCCGTAGCGGCGGTTGGCATAGTTGGTGGGGTAGTCGGTGGAGATGCATTGGCCGTCGCTGGTGAAGATTTGCAGACCGCCCGGCTGTTGCACGAAATAGAAGGTGGAGCGCTCGCTGTAGGGGCCCTGCTGCACCTGGTAGTTGAGTTGGGCGTAGAGCCCTGTGCGGAGGTTGACGATGGAGTAGAGCACGGGGTCGTTTACGTTGGTGGTGATGACCACAGGCTGGTCTACGCCCGAGCGTTCCCAGTACTCTTGGTTCGCCGTCATGCCGCTGGTGGCCGTGAAGTCGTCGGCGGGTTCCTCTACCTCTGTGCCGCCGCCCTCGAAGGATACGGTTGCGCCGTTGGCGTCGTAGATGGCGAAGAGTTCGTTGATAGAGCCTTGGTTGCCGTTGTAGGAGCCCACGAGGTAAGTGCCGTCGGTGCGCACGTTGAGCCACTGCGTGGTCTCGCTCACGTTTTTCAGCACGTAGTAGCCGTTTTTCAGTTCAAATGTCCACTCGCTGGCTTTGTCCTGCACCTCGTCGGTGAGTTCCACGCCCTTCACTTCGCCGTTGATGCGGTTGCCCGTGTACGTGAGGTATTGCCTGGTGGCGTCGTTGCTGATGGTGTAGCCCGTTTGGCCTTTTTTGATGGTCCACCAGCCGTCGCTGGCGCCGTCGTAGGTGGTGCCGTGGTAAATCTGCGCCGTGGAGCCGTGCTTACTGCCCAGCATCAGGCAGCCGTTGGGATAGAGCTGGCAGACCAAGCGGTAAGCCTCGCCCTCCACAAAATTGCTGGCGCGGAGCATGCTTGTGGCCAGACTGACGCAAAGCATGAAGAGTAGAATGCGTTTCATATAGGAGAGATGTTTTTTGATTAACAAGCATTAGGCTTAGCCCATGCCGGGGCGCACCGCCGTGTGGCCTGGGGCTGCAGATGCCTTTATCGCGTCAAAGTTAGTGATAAAATCAGCGCACGCCCATTTTGCCTTTTCTTTTTCAAGCCTATGTCACACATTTTTTCACATCTCAGGGTTATGACGAGCCGAAGCCCCGGCGTGTGGGCGTCGGGGCTTCGGTGCATGAGGGGGGGCTGGGAGGCTGCCCCCGCCAGGGGGGCGGGCAGGGACGTTTACTGCTTGACAAACTTGAAGTGCTTGAAGTAGACTTGGCGGTCGCTGCCTGAGATGTTCGTAACGCGGAGACGCGAGGCGGGACTGGCGCTGATTTCACCGCCGGTGTGAATGACGGGGTCGTTGTCGGCGTAGTGCATGATGCTCACTTCGCGCCACTGTCCGTTGCTGTAGAGCTCGAGCTTGAAGTCCTTGGCTGCGCCGGGCACACCGAAGTTGAAGTCCATGCCCACGATGGTGAAATCGCGGTCGGCCTCGAGGGTCAGACTGCCGTCCTTGGGCCACTGTATGACCTCGAGGGCGGGCGAAATGTTCACGTCGTTGCCGCGGGCGGTGACGGGCAGCAGGCGGAGCTGCGGCACGTCGGTGGTGAGTTTGTAGGGGTTGTACTCAGCAGCTGTTACGAGGTCGGTTCCGTGGGCTGTGTTGTATTTTTCGACCGTCTGCTTGAAGAGGGCGTGCAGCGTGGGCAGCATGACGCCCGTGGCCACCTTGATGCCTGGCTGCAGGGCGTGGCGCACCGTGGAGTTTTCGAGTTCATACATCTGCTGCTGTATGGAGCGGGCCTGCGTGTAGAGGTCGGTGAAGGTGGGGAAGGCCTTTCCGTCCTTGCAGGCAGTCATGGCCGTGACGGCTGCGCCAAAGTCGGCCACGTTCTTGGCCTGCAACAGCCAGGGGCGCAGTTCGCGCAGCAGTTCGGGGTTCGTTTGGTCGGCCAGCAGCACGTCGGCAGCCGTGCCGAGGTCGCGGCAGCGCTTGGCCAGCTCGTTGAGCGCGGCTTCCTGGCCTTGCAGCGCCTGCTGGGCCACCGTTTTCAGTTCATCGCCCTCCTCTCGGCGGAAACCGTGTCCGTTGGGGCCGAGGTCCTTGTTGTAGAGGGCAAAGGTGCGCAGGGCCGGTGTGGCGGCGGGCAGCACGGCGGCGAGGCCTTTCTCCCAGTCGCGTATGGGTTCGTAGGCTTCCATGTTCCAGGTGTAGTCGGCAATGCCATAGAGCGAAATTTTCGAGGCTTCGGCGTGTTCCATGGGGTTCGACACGAAGCCCGACATGTCGGCTGCAATGTCGAGGCCGTTGCCGTAGGCTGGGCCCAGCAGGATGTGGTCGCGCACAAAGTCGCTCACGGGGAAGTTCCACCAGATGTATGCCTTGCGGCGTATGCGCTGGTTGATCCACTCCATCGACTCCTTGTCAATGCAGTGCACCACGGTGTTGCCCGTCCACATGATTTCGATGCCCTGGTTCATCTGTTCGCCGAGTGTGCGCAGATAGCCCTTCTCGTCGTTGGCCCAGGCTCGGTTGTACTCAGTGGGGCACATGATGAGCGGCGCCACGTCCTTGTGTGTGGCAATGAAGTGGTTGTCGACGTAGTTGAGCAGGGCAGCCTGCTTGTCGGCCTTGGTGCCCTCGCCCCAGATGTCGTCGAAGAAGACGGCGAAGGCGCGGATGCCAAGGGCATACATTTTCTCGAACTTGGCCAGGAGGGCGTCGCGGTCGGCATCGTTCCATTTGATGTCGACGCCGGGATGGATGGCCCAGTAGAATTTCACACCCCACTGCTTGGCGTGCTCGTTGAGTTCTTGAATGCGTTTGGCTTCGTCCTCGGGATAAGGCACGCGCCAGTGGTCGCGGTGGTAGGGGTCGTCCTTGGGTCCGTAGATGTAGACGTTCATTTTGTTGCGTCCGTAGAACTCGATTTGGCTGAGGCGGGCCTTGTGGCTCCATGGCGTGCCGTAAAAGCCCTCGACCGTGCCGCGGAAGGGCACGTCGGGCCAGTCGGTCACCGTGGCTTCCTGCAGTTTGCCCTCGGCCAGCGACTGCTGCAGGGTTTGCAGACCATAGAAGAGGCCCACCTCGTCGCTACCCACCACCACGGCACCTTGCTGGGAGAGTTGCAGGTAGTAGCCTTCGGCGTGCTTGGGTGCTTTGGCCGCATATTTCTTTACGGCTTTGTCGCCTTTCACGCCCAGTGTGAGGGTGAAGGGCGCGGCGGCCTCGCAGGTAATGGCACAGTGCTGCTGCAGGTTTTTCACTGCAAATGATTGCAGACGTGCTGCATCGGCCTTGAGGCGCCAGGCTTGCGGTGCGGCGGTGAGTGGCTGGCTGGGGGTAGACACTTGTTGCGGCACGGGGTTGACAAGGCTTATCTGAGCCGAGGCAGGCACGCAGCCCAGGGTGGCGAGCACGAGGCCCGCTTTGAGCAGATGGTTGATGGTCATCATATATATAAATGGTGTATGTTTTTCATGCAGGCAGCCAAGTCTGGCCCCTATGAGACATAGGTCCGCAGGCCGCTATGCTGCAAATTTACCATTTTGCCCCGAATGCATGCCATGCACCGCACCCTTTTTTTCGGCGTGGCCTGCGGGTGCAAGGGCATGGCTGCGCTACGCCCCAGATGCTGGCGGGCAAAATGCACCGCTGCGGCGGTCGTGCGATAGACGCATTTTTTATAATTTTGCCGCTGATTTTCGCGCAGCCGGCGTGGTTCACGGCGAGGCTGCGCCCAAAGCCGCCTCTATGCATTTATCCGAACTCTTGCCCCGTTTCGCCGCCCATCCACAGCTGGCGGCGTGGCACCAACTCCTGGCTGAGGGCCAAGTGACTGACATCTGGCTTGACGGGCTTCGCGGCTCGGCACCCGCTGTGGCGCTGGCCTCGCTCACCGCACGCTCCACACCGGTGGTGCGCCCCTTCCTGGTTGTGCCCAACGACGAGGAGGAAGCCGGCTACATGTACCACGACCTCAAGCAGATGTTGGGCGAGGAGCGCGTGCTCTTCTACCCCTCGGCCTACCGCCGCGCCGCCAAGTACGGCCAGCGCGATGCGGCCAACGAGATATTGCGCACTGAGGTGCTGGGGCGGCTGGCACAATGGGGCAGGGCAGGGGAGGAGCGTGCGAGCCTCTATGTGGTCAGTTTTCCGCAGGCTTTGTGCGAACGGGTGGCGGCTCCCGAACAGGTGCAGGAGCAGACGCTCACCCTGCAGACTGGTGCCTGCTACGACCTCACGGCGCTGTCGCAGCAGTTGCGCGACTTGGGTTTTGTGCAGAAGGACTACGTCTACGAACCCGGCGAGTATGCCGTGCGCGGCTCCATTCTCGATGTCTTTTCCTACGCTTCCGACTATCCCTGCCGCATCGACTTTTTTGGCGATGAGGTGGACAGCATACGCTCCTTCGAGGTGCAGACGCAACTCTCACGTGACCGCCGCGACCAGGTGCGCATCGTGCCCGACGTTGAGGCATCGGCCTCAGGCAGCCTCGTGCCCTTCACCGACTACCTGCCCGACAGCACAGCCCTCGTGCTGCGCGACATGACCCTGCTGCACGACACCGCTGACAGGCTCTACAACGAGGGATTTGCGCGGCAGGCTGTGCTGGAACGCGAGGCGCAGAGCGAGCAGGAGGCCCGCGAACGCCATGAGCAACTGCTGGCCAGCGTGCAGTTTGTCAGGGGCGAAACCCTGATGCGCGGCCTGGCACCCTTGCAGCGCACCTGCTACGGCGGGCAGCCGCTGGGCACACCCAGCGCCGTGCTGCATTTCGACACACAGCCGCAAATGCTTTTTCACAAGCAATTCGACCTGCTGGCGCAAGCCCTGGGACAGTTTAGTGCCGATGGCTACACCCTCTTCCTGCTGGCCGACAGCGAAAAGCAGCATGAGCGCATGCAGCAGATATTGGCCGACATGGGAACGGGGCTCACCCTGCACGGTGTGACGCCCACACTGCACGAAGGCTTTATGTGCGGTTCGCTGCGCCTGTGTCTCTTCACCGACCATCAGGTGTTCGACCGTTTTCACAAATACTCCCTGCGCAGCGACCATGCCCGCGATGCCAAGATGGCACTCACGCTCAAGGAAATCATGCAGTTCGAGCCGGGCGACTACGTGGTGCACATTGACCACGGCGTGGGGCGCTTCGGCGGACTGGTGCGCATGCCTGCTGCCGACGGTGCTTGGCAGGAAATGATAAAAATCACCTACCGCCACGACGATGCTGTGTTCGTATCCATCCATGCCCTGCACAAGGTGTCGAAATACAAAGGCCGCGAGGGCGAACCGCCGCGCATCACCGCCTTGGGCACAGGGGCTTGGGAGAAAATCAAGGACCGCACCAAGAAACGCATCAAGGACATTGCACGCGACCTTATCAAACTCTACGCCGAGCGCCGCAGCCACGAGGGCTTCGCTTTCAGTCACGACTCCTTCATGCAGCAAGAACTGGAGGCCGGCTTTGCCTACGAGGACACCCCCGACCAACTGCGCGTGACGCAGGAGGTTAAGGCCGACATGGAGCAGCGCCGCCCCATGGACCGCCTGGTGTGCGGCGATGTGGGTTTTGGTAAGACCGAGATTGCCGTGCGTGCCGCCTTCAAGGCAGCGGCCGACAACAAGCAGGTGGCTGTGCTCGTGCCCACCACCGTGCTGGCCTTGCAGCATTACAAAACATTCAGCCGCCGCCTGGCTGAGTTCCCCGTGCGAGTAGACTACCTCAGCCGAGCCCGCACCGCAGCACAGACCAAAGCCGTGCTGGCCGACCTCGCCGCGGGCCAGGTGAACATACTCATCGGTACGCACAAACTGCTGGGGAAACAGGTGAAATGGCACGACCTCGGACTGCTTATCATCGACGAAGAACAGAAGTTTGGCGTGGCAGTCAAGGAGAAGTTGCGCCAGCTCAAGGTCAACGTCGACACCCTCACCATGTCGGCCACGCCCATTCCGCGCACCTTGCAGTTTTCGCTGATGGGAGCCCGCGACTTCTCCGTCATACAGACGCCGCCACCCAACCGCCGCCCCATTCACACTGAGATACACACCTTCAGTTCGGAGGTGATAGCCGAGGCCGTGAACTTTGAGATGAGCCGCAACGGGCAGACCTACATCGTGACGCACCGCGTGTCGCAACTCGAAACGCTCGCTGCCTTGGTGCACAAACATGTGCCCGATGCCCGCATCGCAACGGGGCACGGACAAATGCCTCCCGCGAGGCTCGAAGAGGTGGTCACGGGCTTTGTAAACCACGACTACGACGTGCTCATCAGCACCACCATTGTGGAAAACGGTATCGACATTCCCAACGCCAACACCATCATCATCGACTCAGCGCACCACTTCGGCCTCTCCGACCTGCACCAGATGCGTGGTCGTGTGGGCCGCGGTTCGCGCAAGGCCTTCTGCTACCTCCTCGCCCCGCCCCTGGCTCTGCTCCCCGACGATGCACGGCGCCGCTTGCAGGCCATCGAAAACTTCAGCGACCTGGGCAGCGGCATACACATCGCCATGCAGGACCTCGACATACGCGGTGCGGGCAACCTGCTCGGTGCGGAGCAGAGCGGCTTCGTGGCCGATTTGGGCTATGAAACCTATCAGAAAATCCTATCGGAAGCAGTGAGCGAACTCAAGAATGAGGAGTTTGCCGACCTCTATGCCGACGAAATGCGCACCACGGGGCACCTGAGCGGCGAACTCTTTGTGGATGACTGCACCGTGGAGTGCGACCTGCATGCCTATTTCCCCGAAACCTACGTGCCCGGTGCTTCGGAGCGTATGATGCTCTACCGCGAACTCGACTCGCTCGAGAGCGATGCCCAGATTGAAGCCTTCCGCCAGCGCATGAACGACCGTTTCGGTCCGCTGCCTCCCGAGGGCGAGGAACTGCTACGCATCGTGCCGCTGCGTGCTCTGGGTCGCCGCGCCGGGGCCGAACGCATGGTGCTGAAGGACCGCCGCATGACGCTCTACTTTGTGCAAAACCCCGAGAGCGCCTTCTATCAGAGCGACACCTTCGGCCAGATCATCGACTTCGCCACACGTAGCGTGGGGCGATGCCGCCTGCACGAGGCCAACGGACGCCGCCGCATGGTCATTGCCGACGTGCCCTCGGTGGAGTGCGCCCTGCTCACCCTCCGCGCCATGCTGACCGACGAGGCGTAGGGCCTGCCACGCAGGGTTAGCGTTCCCGTCAAACTATAGAGAAAGATGATGCGAACCACTCCTTATATATATAGCCTGCTCTGCCTGATGCTTTGGGCAGCGCCGCTGCATGCCCTGCCGACCGTGGCGGTCGACACACTCGCACAGTGGCTGGCGGGCGCCAAGGTGAGCACCGCAGCCGTGCAGCGCCACGGCATCGACAAGTGCTTTACGGCCGAACCCGTGCCCACCAGCGTGTGGCAACAGATGCAAGGGCGCACCTACAAGGCGGGATGCCCTGTGCCCAAGGCCGACCTGCGCTACCTCAAGCTGCTGCACTGCGACATGCAGGGGCGCACCACGCTGGGCGAGATGGTGTGCCACCGCCGCATTGCGCAAAAGCTGCTCCACATTTTCCGCCGCCTCTACGAAGCACGTTATCCCATAGCCTGCATGCGGTTGGCTGACTGTTACGAGGCTGATGACGAACGCTCCATGCGGGCCAACAACACCTCGGCCTTCAACTACCGCCGTGTGGCAGGCACACGCACCGTGTCGAAGCATGGCTACGGTCTTGCCGTCGACGTCAACCCCCTCTTCAACCCCTGTGTGCGTACCCGGCAGGGGCGGCAGGTGGTGCAGCCCGCCACAGCCGAGCGCTACGCCCGAAGGCAGGAGAAGTTTGTGGGTAAAATTGACCATCAGGACCTGTGCTACCGCCTGTTCCGCGAGGCAGGCTTCGTGTGGGGTGGCGACTGGCGCAGCGTGAAGGACTACCAGCATTTTGAGTTCCCCTAACCCTTTGCGCAGCCTCGGCAAGGCAGTTGTTTTAAGGTAGGAAATGGCAGAACGCTCAGCATGGGTGCAGGGCTGATAAGCGAGGCATGCGCCATAAAAAAAGTTTTTTCCTTTGCCCGCCGCAGGCTTTCTGCTAACTTTGCCACCTGCAAATAGCCCGCATCATGAATTTGGTAGTTGACATCGGCAACAGTTCTGTCAAGGCCGCGCTGTTCGACGGTGCGTGCCTCTTGTCGCGTCAACGCCTCGAAGGGCCGTTTGCCGACGTCCTGGTGCGCTACTGCGCCGGTCACGTCATCGATGCTTGCGCCTACTGCATAGTGGGTGCCGATAAGCCCGTTTATCACACCGTGCTGCAGGGCATCGCTCCCCGCGTGCTTCGCGTTACGGGTGCCACACCCACGCCGCTCGTCAGCCTCTACCGCACCCCTCACACCCTGGGAGCCGACCGTCTGGCCGCTGTGGTGGGCGCAGCTTCGCTTTACGCCCAGGGCGCGCTGCTGGTGGTCGATGCCGGCACCTGCATCACCTACGATTACGTCGACGAACGCCGCCGCTATCTGGGCGGCAGCATCAGTCCGGGACTGGGCATCCGTCTGCGTGCCCTGCACGACCAAACCGCCGCCCTGCCGCTGGTGAGCGCTGCTGGCGAACGCCCCGAGGTGGGCTACGACACCGAAACCGCCATACGCTGCGGCGTGCTGGGCGGCATGGAATACGAGGTGGCGGGCACCATTGCCGCATGGCAGACCAAGCACCCCCAAGGCACGGTGTGCCTCACAGGGGGCAATGCCTACCGTCTGGCGCAAGGCCTGCACGTGCAAAGGCACGACTGCCTTGTGGAAATCGGGCTGAACTATTTGCTACTTCACGATACCGCAGCGACCGAGGCTTCTGCCCACGGTGCGTTGTAATATTTTCCCACACATGACACAACCTCGTCACATCGCACTTGCCGCCCTCTTGGCGGTCTTTGCCCTGACAGCTGCCGCACAGACCAACGGTAGCAACTCCCCTTATTCACGCTATGGTTTCGGTCTGCTGGGCGATGGCGGCAACGCCTTCAACAAGGGCATGGCCGGCACGGCCTACGCCATGCGTCATGGCAAGCAGGTCAACAGCAAAAACCCCGCCTCCTACTCGGCCATCGACTCCCTCACCTTCCTCTTTGATGTGGGCCTCTCGCTGCAGCACGGCAACCTCAGTCAGAGCGGCAGGAAAGCCAATGCCGAGAACACGTCCATCGATTACCTCAATATGGGCTTCCGCGTAGCGCCCCGCTTGGGCATGTCGTTAGGCCTGATGCCTTTCAGCACCGTGGGCTATAAAACAATGTACGAAAAACCCCTCTCGGGCACCGTGGGCGAGGTGAAGCAGACGGGTACGTACAGCGGCGACGGCGGAATGCACGAGGTATATGGCGGCTTGGGTTGGGCTCCTTTGAAATTCCTCTCGCTGGGCGCCAACATCGGTTACCTGTGGGGCAACCTGGAGCACTCCTCCACCATGACCTTCGACGATTCCAACATCAGCACCACGCAGCAGCAGTATCAGGCAGAGATACGCACCTACAAGGCATCGTTCGGCCTGCAGTATGTGCAGCCGTTGGGCAAGAAGCAGACGCTCACACTGGGCTTTACCTACGGCTTGGGTCACCGCGTCAACCGCACCGCCTATTTTTACAACCAGATGCTCACCTCGGGGAGCGTGGTGGGGGGCGATACAGCCAGTGTACGCAATGCCTTCGAACTGCCCCACACCTTCGGCGCCGGCATGGCGTGGGAGTATGGCAAAAAATGGCGCGTGGGCGCCGACTACACGTTCCAAAAGTGGGGCGATGTGAAATTCCCACAAGTGGTGCAGCAGCCCGATGGCAGCGTGTCCTATGAGGCGCGCAAAGGCCAGTTCAGCCACATGCACCGCATCAGCGTGGGAGCCGAATATACGCCCAACGTCGACGGCGTGAAGTGGCGCCAGTTCTTGCGCTACCAGGTCGGCTTCGCCTACACCACGCCCTACACCCGCATCGACGGTAACGACGGGCCGCGCGACTACCAGGCCAGCGTCGGCGTGTCGCTCCCTATCATCAACATGCACAACAACCGCTCGCTGCTCAACGTGGCTTTCCAGTATGAACACGTCAAGCCGCGCATGGCAGGGCAGGTCACTGAAAACTATTTCCGCCTGAGCCTCGGTCTCTCCTTCAACGAGCGTTGGTTCATGAAATGGCGTGCCGAGTAAGGCGGCCCCCCTCTTAGCCGATGACAAGATTTCTGCTTCCTTATATAATAATAGGCGTCGTGGCATTCAGTGCCCTGGCGGGATGCGGCAGCGAGGCACCGCCTATGGGCGATGCCATGCCCCAGCGCGACTCCATGCCTGTCATGACCACCTTCGGCGTGTCGAAACTCATCTCCGACTCAGGCGTGATGCGCTACAAAATGGTGGCCGAGGAATGGCGCGTGTTCGACAAAACGCAGCCCCCGCGCTGGGAGTTTCCCCGCGGCATCTTCCTCGAACGCTACGACGACAAGTTCCGTGTCAACCTACACATCACGGCCGACACAGCCTACCTTTTCGACCAAAACCTGTGGGAACTGCGCGGCCACGTCACGATGCACGACGAGGAAGCCTCCACGCGCCTCTTCACCGAGGAACTTTTCTGGGATATGCGAACGGGCGAACTCCGCAGCGACGTCTACTCCCGACTCATGAAGCCCGATGAGGCCATCGAGGGAAACTGGTTCAGAGCCGTCATACGCAACAACGAACTCACGCAGTATCATGTGCGCCAGACGAAGGGCTTCATGCCCATGAACGACTATGGCTCCGAACCCGTAGCCTCACCCGCTCCAGCCGACACCCTGCCCACCGACACCTTGCCTCAGCGCGAAGCCCCCGTAAGCCGCCGGCGAGGCTCGTAAAGCACGAAAAAGCATCTTTTTGTCGTGCTTATTGCTTGGTGGCTTGTACTGTTAAACGAAAAATCATTACCTTTGCGCGTCTTATACCCGTGTGCGGCCTGCTTTTGGCCTCTGCTACCCAAGCACCGAGGCCCAGCCACCGCGCCCCTGCAAACGAAACAACAAAACAAAAAATAACAACAACTACATTCTAAATGGCAGCATTACAAACAATCCGAAGCAAAGGCGCCCTGCTTGTGGGCGTTTTGGGACTTGCCCTCTTTGCTTTCATTGCCGAAGAGTTCTTCCGTTCCATCGAAACGACAAGCAACATGGAAAGAAGCCAGGTCGGCGAAGTGTATGGCGAGAAACTCTCAGTGCAGGACTTCCAGCAGCTGGTTGAAGAACAGAGCGAAATCACCAAGTTGCAGCGCATGTTGCAGGGACAGGACGCTAACCTCACCGACCAGCAGACCGAGCAGATTCGTGAGCAGGTATGGCGTCAGTTCGTCGAGCAGCAGATAATCAAGCACGAGTGCGACAAACTCGGCCTTTACGTCACCGACGGCGAGGTGCAGGAAGCACTCCGCTTGGGTCAGGCACAGAGCCTCCAGACGCTCGCCGGCGTGTTCGGTAACCCTCAGACGGGTCGTTTCGACCTCACCCAACTGCAGCAGTTCCTCAAGGAATACAACAAAACCCTCTCGCAGGCACAGCAGGCTGGCAACAACGAGGCTGTGGAGCAGATTCAGATGATCAAGCGCCTCTGGGACTTCTCCGAAAAGAAACTCCGCGACGAACTCCTGGCCAACAAGTTCAGCATGCTCTTCTCCATGGGCTTCACCTCTAACCCCGTGGCAGCACAGATGAACTTCAACGAGCGCGCCACAGAGCGTAGCGCCGAGGTGGCCGCCATCCCCTATGCCTCCATCGCCGACAACGACGTCAAGGTGACCGACGACGAAATCAAAGCCGCCTACAACGACTTCAAGTACCGCTTCTACCAGCCCGTTCCCACGCGTGACATCAAGCTCATCGACGTCAACGTAGTGGCCAGCGCAGCCGATCGCGCTGAACTCATGGCCAAGGTGCAGGAGTTTGAAAAGCAGCTCGCCGAGGGTGGCGATGTGGCCAACATCGTGCGCACCAGCAACTCCAGCGTGCTCTACACCAACCTCCCCCTTAGCAAGAACGCCTTCCAGCGCATGCTCGACGTGTCGGGAAGCCTCGACTCCATGGCCGTGGGAAGCGTCAAGGCAACCTATTATTATGCAGCCGACAACACCATCAACACGCTTAAGCTGATTGGCAAGACGCAGGCTCCCGACTCCATCCTCTACCGTCAGATTGCAGCCACCGCTGCCGACCCCGCTGCCCGCAAGGCACAGGCCGACTCCATCCTCAAGGCGCTCAACGCAGGCGCTTCGTTTGCCGAACTCGCCAAGAAGTACAACCAGCGCACCGACTCCGTTTGGCTCACCTCCAGCCAGTACGAAAGCTTCGGCATGCCCGACGAGAGCGTACACTACCTCAGTTCCCTCTTCGAAATTGGCAAGGGCTCGGCTCAGGTCATCAGCAACGACATGGGGGCTGCCGTAGTGCAGGTGCTCGATCGTCGCAAAATGGTGACAAAGTACAACGTGGCCGTCATCAAGTGCCCGCTGCGCTTCAGCAAGAAGACCTACGAAGACGAACTCGGCAAGCTCAACCGCTTCCTCGCTCAGAACAAGGACGTGCCCTCGCTCGAGAAGAACGCTGCCAAGAGCGGCTACGAGCTCATGGACGTGCCCGGCTACAGCCCCTTAAACAACCTCATCCCCGCTCGCATCGGTGGTGCACAGTCGCGCGAATGTGCCCGCTGGATTTTCGACGAGGCTGAAAAGGGCGACGTGAGCAAACTCTACGAGTGCGGCCGTGAAAGCGACCACCTCCTTGTAGCAGCAGTAACGGGCGTTTGCGATGACAAATACCTGCCTTGGGACAACGCCCAGGTCAAGGAATTCCTCACCGCCGTGGTGAAGCAGAACAAGAAGGCCGCAAAGGCTAAGGACATGGCCAAAAACGCCAAGAGCATCGCCGATATGCAGAAGGTGAAAGGCGCCGTCACGGGTTCCCTCACGGGTCAGACCTTTGCCTCCTATCCCCAGTTGACGGGCGTCAACGTGCCCGAACCCGTTCTCTCTGCCGCCCTCGCCAAGACGGGCAAGGGCAAGACCTCGGGCCTTGTGCAGGGTGCCGGCGCCGTGTATATGGTGAAGGTGACGGCTGAAACCAAGACGCAGGAGAAGTTCGACAAGGCCGCTGAGCAGCAGCGTCTGTCGCAGACCATCGGTCAGCGCTCCTACGAGTCTGCCTTCATCTACCTCATGACGCACATGTCCAAGATGAAGGACCATCGTTACCAGTTCTAAGCAGCAACGTGCGCCTCTCGCGCACCCTCCCATACCGCAAGGCGGCAGAGTGGCAACCATCCACCCTGCCGCCTTGCATTTTCACGGGCCAGCGTCAACTTGTGCTGCGCAAAATCGTTGGATCCCATCCGACCTTTTCTCGCCATGGCATCGCTCAAATCCTCTCGGCTTTGGGCGAGCTCATTTGGCTTAACGAAAAGGTTGGAGTTCGTCCGACCTTTTCTTGCCATGGCATCGCTCAAATCCTCTCGGCTTTGGCGTTGCTCATTTGGCTTAACGAAAAGGTTGCTTCAGCCTGCGTGGTGGCAAGGCAACCTCCGCCGCCAGTATTCCGTTTCCCCATCTCCCGCCTCATACATGATGGCGCGTTGCCTCCCTGCCGCCGGTGCGTTGTCCTCGGCCGTGTGCAACGTTGCCCACGGCCGTGTGCAACGTTGTCCACGGCCGTGATCAACGTTGTCCATGGCCGTGGGCAACGCGTGGAGCCCGTTTTCGGCACGGATTTCTCTTTTGAAGCCATGAAGAGGCGTGGCGAAGAGGCGGACAACAGCGTCCCGTCTTCCTCCTTCGGCCACCTCCGCGCATCAAAAGGCGGGGGCGGGGTGAGCATCTGCGAAATAATGCCTATTTTTGCAGTGCGACATTTTACTCAGTGCATTGAGTAAAATTACGCAGCGCATTGAGTAAAATGTAAGGGTATGTATAAAAGAACACAGTATCAGTTAGTTAAAACGAGGTTGGAAGAGCCGAGAAGGTTCATTCAGGTCATCACAGGTGCACGTCAGATAGGAAAATCGACCCTCGTGCGACAGGTTTTGGATGACCTGCAAGAGCCTTGGCAGTACTATTCTGCCGACAACATTATCTCATCGGGTAACACCTGGATAAGCGACTGTTGGGCTGCACTGCGCACGCTGATGGCTGCCAAGGGGTGGGGGAGTGCCGTGCTTGTGCTCGACGAGGTGCAGAAGATAGATAATTGGAGCGAGGCCGTGAAGAAAGAGTGGGATGCCGACACCTTCAACCGTCTGCCCGTCAAGGTGTTGCTGCTGGGAAGCAGCCGTGTACTCTTGAAGCGCGGCCTGTCGGAGTCGCTTGCCGGGCGCTTCGAGGAAATACGCATGAGTCATTGGGGGTATGCCGAGATGCGCGACGCCTTCGGTTTCTCGCTCGAACAGTATCTCTTTTTCGGCGGTTATCCCGGCGCGGCCACGCTCATCGACGACATGGAGCGTTACCAGCAGTATGTCAGTTCGTCGATAGTTGAGGCAACCATCAGCCGCGACATCCTTGTGGATACACCCATCGGCAAGCCCGCGCTGCTGCGTCAGGCTTTTGAACTCGGAACGGCCTATTCGGGGCGCATTCTCTCGTTCACCAAAATGCTGGGCGCCTTGCAGGATGCGGGCAACACGACCACGCTCGCGGGCTACCTCAACCTGCTTGGCGACAGCGGTTTGCTGTGCGCTCTGAGCAAGTACAGCGTAGACCTTGCACGGCGCAGGGCAAGCATCCCCAAGTTCCAGGTCTACAACAACGCCCTTTGCACGGCGCAAACCCATTTGACCTTTGAACAGGCTATGGTCGACCGCAAAACGTGGGGGCACTTCGTGGAGTCGGGCATAGGTGCTTACTTGGTGAGCCAGGCGTTTATGTATGGTATGGAAGTGTATTATTGGCGCGAGCGTAACGACGAGGTCGACTTCGTGCTGCGTTATCGCGGTCAGATGGTGGCCATCGAGGTGAAGAGCAACGCAGAGAAGCAGACCGCTGGTTTGCAGAAGTTTCGCGATGCCTTCCAGCCGCGCGCCGCGTTCATTGTGGGCGATGGCGGCATCAGTCTGGCCGATTTCCTCAGCCTCGATTTGCGCACGCTCTTCTGACATACCTCGCTGCCCGTCAATCGCATCCCGATTTCGGGAGTGAAAATTCCCGCCTTGGTCGAAAAAACGTACGCGGTTGTAAAAAATCGCCGCAGAAGTTTGTTTAGAAAAAGACTTTTTTACAATTTTGCCACCTATTCACTTTATGCGACGTATGCTTTTATTCACAGAACGCGTTGCACATCAGCATAAAACAAGACTAACTACTAACTATATATCAACTAATTCTACCAATTATGAAGAAATTCTACTTTCTTTTGTTGGGTGTAATGTTGAGCGCACTGTCGATGCAGGCAGACGACTACACGATTACGCTTAACTTGGACGACGCTTCACGCTACCAGGTGCTCGTGGGCCAGGAAGAGAAGACCGACCTCGTGACCGGCGACAACGTGATTACCGCTCCCGAATACACCAATGTCATTGTGAAGACGGTGGGCGATTACCTCTTCGAGAACATCCAGCGCACCGACTCCGAGTATCCTGAATACATCGGTAACAAGGCAGAGTGGACAGTAGGTATCTATTCCAGCTACAATGGTGTTACTTGGAACATCCGTTCCTATGATGCTGAGGCAGCCCGCGACCTGACCTGCAAGGTGATTGTTGACGCCCCCGAGAAGGTAACGGTGCAGCGTTCGGGCACCTATAGCTACGTTACACTGCAGCCGGGCGAAAACACGGTGAAGCTCGACAGCAGCAAGGAGAACCCGCTGATGATTTCGCCGAAGGATTACAGGACGTCGCTCTATCAGGTGCTGCTCAACGACGAGGTGCAGAGCGCCCGTGGCACACAATATTATATAACGGTTGCCGAGGGCGACGTAGTGAAGATTGACGCCAACTACCCCGAAGTGCCCGTAGCTGTGAAGTTCACCTATGGCAGCGAAGAAGCCAAGGGCAGCATCACCAGCGTTACGGTGGACGGCCAGCCCGTGACGAACTACAACGACGACAACTTCACCGTGATGATGGGTTCGACCCTCGCCATCGAAGGCAACCAGAACGACTACACCTTCAATGCCTTCAAGGTGAATGACAATACCGAGTACTTCGCGGGCCGATACAGCACCATTATCAAGGGCGAGACCACCTTCTACATTGAGGCAGCCAAGATTGGTACCTACAAGGTGAAGGTGAATGTGGACAACCCCGAAGCTGTGAGCTTCTACAAGGGCTACAGCTACAGTGGCGAACGCGTTACCTTGGCCGAGGGCGACAATGAACTCGAGGTAAGTTCGCGCAACCCCATCCTGCAGGTAAAGGCCAACGATGGCTACTACCTCACCGAACTGAGCGCAGGCGACGCTACCATCTCCAGCGAGTATGACGGCTTCAAGACCATCAACGCTACCGACGGTATGGAGATTACCATCCGCACCGCAGCCATCGTACGCGACAAGGTGGCCATGCTCTATGTCGACGACCGTTCGCTGGCACAGTATTATATGTCTCTGCAGCGCGCCGACCGCTTCAGCATCGACCCTGTAACGGGTTACCAGCGCGTTGAGTTCTATGAGGGCGACAACGACTTCCAACTTGGTCTCGCACAGCCCAGCACCTGCGTGGTGCTGCAGAACGGCACGCAGGTACAGCCCCAGTACCAAGGCTCTACCACCTACCAGTTGACGCTGGCCGACGGCGACGTCATCAAGGTGTTCATGAAGGCCGAGCCCGAAACCTTCCACGTCACCTTCGACGCTGAGGGCGTGGAGGCCAGCCAGGTAGCCGTGGTGCGCGACAGCATCGTAGCCGTAAGCAAATGGCCCGAGGGTATGGATGTAGAAACGGGTACTGCCGTGACGCTCACCTCAGCCGAGGGCTACATCATGACGGTCAAGGTGAATGGCAAAGAAGTGGCAGCCGATGAAAACGGCGTCGTAAGCTTCAACGTCAACGCCGCCACCGTCGTTAGCCTCACCTCTGTGCCCACGGGCATCAGCGCCCTGCAACCTGCCGAGGCCGAAGGCAAGAACGTCTACAACGTTGAGGGCAAACTCGTGCTCCGTCAGGCTACCCGTGCCGCCCTGGGCAACCTGCCCGCCGGTGTCTATGTGGTAGGTGGCAAGAAGTGCGTTGTAGCAGGCAAGTAAGTCAGCACTTACACACTCACATGTTTTTAACTCTGAACAAATAATCCCCAGGAAGGGCGGAGACCGTTGGTCCCGTCCTTTCTTGGTTATATTCACCATTTACCCAAACTCCATGAAAAAGATGACATTGTTGGCTCTCTTCTGCGGAGCCATACTCACGGCATCGGCACAGCGTTCGCTCGACCTCTCAAGCCGCGCCGCCCTGCGCCAGATGCGCCTGGAGCAGCGCCAGGGCGAGCAGTCAGCCTACAGCCGCCGCTTGCAGCAACTCGGCACGGCCTTGGGCGTCAAGAGCAACCACGTGATGGGCATGGTGCGCCTGGCCGACGGCTGCACCGAGGCCGAACTCACCGCTGCCGGCGTACAAGTGCTGCGCAGCCGCTACGGTTTTGCCTTTGTGGCACTCCCCATCGACAAGGTGGAACAGATAGCCGCCCTGCCCTCGGTGCGTGCCTTGCAAGTGGCACGTCCGTCGCACCCCCACCTCAAGGCAGCCCGCGAAGCCTCGGGCGTGGCCAAAATACACCAGGGCCTCGGCCTTGAGCAGGCCTACACTGGGCGCGGCGTGGTGTGCGGCATCGTAGACCAAGGCACAGACCCCAACCACATCAACTTCAAGAATGCCGACGGCACTTCCCGCGTGGGCATGGTGGCCCACGTCACCGTCAACGAGCATGCCACCTCGGCCGACGACCTCATCCGCACCAAGTTCTACGACCGCAGCACCGTGCAGAACTTCACCACCGACAGCAAAACCTCCTACCATGGCACCCACACCATGGGCATCATGGCGGGCGGCTACAACGGCGACTCGCAGGTGGCTGTGGAGCGTCCCGGCGGCGTGGCCGAAGTGGTGACGCAGGCCAACCCCTACTATGGCGTGGCCTATGGCAGCGATGTGGCCGTGGCAGCCTGCGGCACGCTCATCGACGAAGTCATTGCCTATGGCGTCGACTTCCTCATACAGTATGCCCAGGAAACCCAACAGCCCTACGTCATCAACATCTCCATCGGCAGCAACAGCGGGTCGCACGATGCACGCAGCACCATTTGCCGCTTCTTCGACTACTGCGCCTCGGAGGCCAACGCCATCATCTGCCTCTCGGCCGGTAACGAGGGCGACATGAAGCTCGCTGCCGCCAAGACGCTGACGGCCACCGACAACGAACTCAAAACCTTCATCGAGGGTTACGATGCCACGCTGGGAGGCAATCCCGTCTATGCACGTCAGGGCAGCGTCAGCATCTACAGCGACAGCGAGAAGCCTTTTGAAATCCAGGGCGTCATCTACAACAAGAGGCGCAACGCCAACGCAGCACTCTTCAACTTCACCATCGACCCCACGGCCGAGGGCGGAGCCAAGTATTGGGTTTCGTCGAAAGACTACAAGGAAGACGAATCCGACGTCATACACTCCACGCTCGGACGCTACTTCGAGGGTTACATCGGTCTGGCCTGGAGCTACGACTACGACACGAACAACTTCTACGCCCTCGTCGACTGCTATGCTGTGAACGATACCCTCAACAACGCCGACGGCAACTACATCATCGGCTTTATTGCCAAGGGCCAAGAGGGCCAGAAGCTCCACGCCTACTGCGACGGCACCTTCGCCTGGCTCAGCAACAACGACATTGCGGGCTGGGACGACGGTTCCTATAATGGCACCATCAGCGACATGGCCTGCGGCCTGAGCACCATTTCCGTGGGTTCCTACGACACCAGCGACCACTGGGCAGCCCTCGACGGCGGCCTCTACAAGGCCAACTGGAATCCCGTGGTGGGCCATGTTTCCTCGTTCAGCTCCTACGGCACGCTGGCCGACGGCCGCAACCTGCCCCTTGTGCTCGCTCCCGGCGCAGTCATCATGTCGAGCAGCAACACGCACTACGTCAATGCCGGCTACGGCAACAAGGCCACCTCGGGCGCCACGGCTAAGGGCGCCGACGGCACCACCTACTATTGGGAAAACAACAGCGGCACCTCCATGGCCTCGCCCTACGTGGCAGGTTCCATAGCCCTGTGGCTCGAAGCCGACCCCTCGCTCACCGTAGCCGACGTGCAGGACATCATTGCGCAGACCGCCGTCATCGACGACGACCTGCAGGGTGCCGACCCCGTGCAGGTGGGTGCTGGTAAATTCGACGCCTATGCCGGTCTCAAGGAAGTGCTGCGCCGCCGTGCCCAAAGCGGTGTGCGCGAGGCCCAGGCCGCCGGAAGCCGTCTGGTGGTCAGCCAGCGTGGCGAGCGCATGGTCAGCGTCTTCCTGCCCGGCACCAACGCACTGCAGGTTGAAGTCTTCTCGCTGGCCGGCGTACCAGTGCTGCGCGGCGAGGCTCAGGGCGACGAAGCCCTGCTCGACGTGTCGTCGCTGCAGCGTGGCAGCTACGTCATCCGTGTCAACGGCAAGTTGTCAAAATGCTTTGTGCTGAAATAAGCCACACGGGCCGATGCCCACGCCGCCCCCTTCTCAGGGAGCACCGCGCGGGCATCGGCCACGGTGCTTAGGCTCATTGATTATTTAAGGTATATCCGCACGCACCACCGAGGCCCCCCTCTTGTGTTGCTCTATATAATAAGGAATATACGCTTCATGAAAATAACAACTCCACATCCCACACACCCAATGAAACACTTATTTCACACCTGGTGCAGGTTGGTGATGCTCGTAGCCCTCTGCGGTTTCGCCTCGATGCAGGCCGCCGCCCAGAGCACCGACGAACCCATTATCACCCTCTACACCAACGCCTACCAGAACGATGGCGCCAACAACCACATCCAGCTCTGTCTGGGTAGCAACGTCGAGAGCGACTACGTCTACGTGGATGCAGGCTTCGGCCGCGAAGAGCACGAACTCGTGCCCGCCCAGCTCGACCCCAACACGCAGGAGTGGACGGGTACGGTCATGACGCTCACCGTGTCGAGCGAGGGCATTGTACGTATCTACGGCGACCCCTCGCACATCAACCTCATCGACGCCCACGGCTGCGCCCTGCGCCGCATCGAGTGTTCGCAGCTCACCGGCCTGAGCATTCTCGACCTCTCGCACAACGAGCTCGAGGCCCTCGACCTCACCCCCTTCCAGCAGCTCGCCGCCGTCTATGTGAACGACAACACCTTCCACGTGCAGCCCCTCAAGGTGGGTACGCCCAAGGACAACCTGCTCATTCTCGAAATGCAGAGCGTCAAGGGCCTCGACCCCTCGTTCAACCTTTCCGACTATCCCAACCTCGTCACCTTCGATGCCTGGAACGCCAGCGGCCTGCAACGCGTCGACCCCACGGGTTGCCCCAAGCTGCAGCGCCTCTCCATCGACTCTACGCCCGTTTCCTCCCTCGACGTGTCGCAAAATGCCAACCTCGTCATTCTCAACATCAGCGAAACGGCCATACGCAACGTCGACCTCTCGCACAACCCCAAGTTGCAGCAGTTCTATGCCGACCACATGTCGGGGTCGATCAATGCCGGTGTGAAACTTGAAAAGCTCGACGTGACGCACAACCCCGAACTGGTGCACCTCTTCGCTGCGGGCAACGGTTTCACCTCCGTCGACCTCTCGAAGAACATCAACCTCTTCAACCTCTATCTGGCCAACAACAGCCTCTCGAGCATCGACCTCTCGCACAATCCCAACCTCTACAACGTCATTCTGCGCAACAACAATTTCGACTTCGCCACCCTGCCCTTGCCCAACGACGAGTGGGGACAGTATGACTATGTGCCCAACCAGATGCCCGTAGCCCGCAGCTTCAAAGTGGGCGATGTGCTTGACCTCAGCAGCCGCGTGCTGCGCGAAGGCACCACCACCACCTGCGCCGTCTACCGCCTGAGCGACGCCGACCCCTCGGTGCGCGAGTCCCTTGGCGACGAGGAATACACCTACGCCGACGGTAAAATCACCTTCCTCAAGGCCATGTCCGACTCCCTCTATGTGGCCTTTGCCAACAGCGCCTTCCCCGACCTCAGCCTCGACGGCCAGTCGCTGCGCACCACCAAGTTCGTGGTGAAGACGGCCGAGGAATATGGCAGCCCCAACCTCGCCCTCACGCTCACCCTGCCCACCGCCAGCACCAGCGAGCCCATCGCCTTCGCCGTGGGTATGCGCGACGCCACAGCCGCTGCGCCCAAGACGTTCTACCTCGACCTGGGCGACGGCAACCTGAAGCCCTACACCGCCACCACCCACGGCACACCCGCCACGCAGAACGTGAGCGGCGTCACCCCGCAGGGCGTGGTCAAGGTCTACGTGCCCGATGGTGAAGACGTCACAGCCTTTGCCATGCACGGCGTGGCCCTCGCCGCTGCCGACTTCGGACCCTCGCACCAGCTCACCGAACTCACCCTCACCGATGCCGGCCTCAAGAGCATCGACCTTAGCTGGAACCGCAGCCTGCACCGCCTCGAACTCACGGGCAACCACTTCGGCACGCTCAACATTCGCGGTGCTAACGACGCCTTCCAGAAGACGGTTCTCACCGACATCAACCTCAGCCGCAACGAGCTCACCGAAGTCACACTCAACGACAACTACACCATTCACCACCTCGACCTCAGCCACAACAAGCTCACCGAGCTCTCCTTCAAGGACGGCGACATGATCGAGACGGTGAACCTGCAGGACAACCTCCTCACCACGCTCAACTTCAGTTACTCCACCCTCATGACCTCGCTCAACGTGGCCGACAACCTCCTCACCTCGCTCTACATCCCTGAGGACAATGCCCTGACCACCCTGAGCGTGGAGAACAACCACCTGCACTTCGGCACGCTGCCGCAGCTACCCGGCCTCACCACCTTCAGCTATGCTCCGCAGAAGCCCGTGCTCATTGCACAGAAGGGGCCCGGCGCCGACCTCTCGGCCTACAACTTCAACGGCCAGACCACTTACACCTGGCGCAAGGCCACGGGCGAAGCCCTCAACCTCGGCACCGACTACACTTGCGAAGGCGGTAAAACGCACTTCCTCGAGCCCATTCATGGCACCAAGGTTTATGGTGAAATGCGTCACGTAGCCTTCCCCTCCCTCACGCTGACCACTACCGAAATCGAGGCCGCAGGCATGCCCACCCACGAGCTCGCCTCCTTCACCACCACCGCCGACGCCCAGGGCACGCTCATCCTCGTAGCCTCTGAGCCCAACAGCACCGTGTGCATCGACTGGGGCGGCGAGGGCCTTGAACTCGAACAGTACGTTGTAGGCACCTCGGTCACTACCTTCAACGTGACCGCCCGCAAGGGGGCTACGGCACGCGTCTACTCCTATGCCGACGCCGACAACCTCACCGTCTTCAGCATGCGAGGCGTGAAGGTGGGCACCATGGATGCTTCGCAAATGAAGAACCTCACCGCCCTCACCGTGAAGGACGCCGGCATGACCGCCATCACCCTGCCCGACAACGATAAGCTGGCCGAACTTACCCTCGAGGGCAACCAGCTCACAGGCATCGACCTCTCTGCCTATCCTAACCTCATGATGCTCTCGTTGGGCAGCAACCAGCTTGAGTCGTTCGACGCCTCCATCCTGCCCAACCTCCAGTTGCTCAACGTCAGCAGCAACAAGCTCACCTCCCTCACGCTCAACAACCCGCAGCTATGGTCGCTCGCAGCCAACGGCAACGCCCTCACCGAGGTCGACATCACCCGTCTGCCCGCCCTGCACCAGGCCGCCCTCTCCGAGAACCAGCTCTCCACGCTCGACATCTCGCAGAACAGCGACCTCTCCGTGCTCTTCCTCGACCACAACCGCTTCCGCCTCAGCACGCTGCCCATCAGCAGCAACTTCTCGCTCTACACCCACGCCAACCAGGAAGCCCTCAGCGTGGAGGCTGTGCAGGGCGATGTAGACCTCAGCAGCGAGGCCGTTATCGACGGCACTCCCACCACCTACCGCTGGTTTGTGAACATGCCCTACTTCGATGAGTACGGCGAACTCGCTGGCGAGGAACTCATCCTCGACAAGGAATACCGCGTGGCCAACGGTGTCACCACCTTCCTCACCCCCATTGAGGGTGTAGTTTGCGCCATGACGAACGAGAAGTTCCCCAACTTCGTGCTCTACACCACAGAGATGGACATCCTCGAGGCTCCCGCCTCTGTGCACAACGTGCAGAGCGCTGCCGAGGGCATGCAGGTGAGCGTGGCCGATGGCACCCTGCTCGTCACCCTCGCGCAGCCCGCCGTCTTCACCGTAGTGAGCGCCAACGGCAGTCTGCTCCACACCGTGCAGGCCGCAGCCGGCACCACCCGTGTGGCTGGTCTGCAACCCGGCGTCTACGTAGTCAGCACCGCCAGTGCATCCGTCAAGGCCGTGGTGCGCTAATCCCGCATCCGTCCACCCCCTTCCATTCACCCCGCCTGTGTCCCTTGCGATGCAGGCGGGGTGATGGCATATAGGGGGTGGGAGAGTGGAAGATGGCGAAAAGGAAAGGCAGCGGCGGGGTGCAGCCCCTGTCCTCCGCCCGCGTGCTGCGCCATCCCCTCCCTGTTTTCCGCGTTGGGACACCCAAGTTTCTCCAAAGTTACTTGCCTCAACCTGGTACGACCAACCTGCATAGCTCTGACTGTTCTTCGTCCATCCCGAGGTAGACCCGCTTTGTTTGCTTTGACCTTGGGAGTGTGTAGTTCTTGCGCCCGATAAATGGTTATCTCCGATTTCGCCCCCTTTAGTATGCGCTCCAGCTCCAGCATGATTGTGTATGCGGTAAAGCAGATGCAGATGTGCCCTTCTATCCTGTTGCGGAGCCTGTGGTAGATTGGACGTACAGCGAGGTCAAACTTGTTCATCCTGAAGGCACGTTCGATAAACCAAAGATTGGAGTAGTTGGCAATGACCTCTTTTGCCGTGAGCGTGGTGTTGGTGACATAGCCCTTTATCCCGTCCCATGCAGCATCGGCCTCGTACTTCTCCATGTTGATGCTGATAGTCACCTCGCCTTCCATCTTGAGATATTTGTTGTAGCCCCGGTTGTTGATATTCTGCTTTGTCAGCCTGCCGCTGGCCATCCTCTTCTGAAGCCTTGCCAGTCCGCGCTGCCGGTTGTGCGCATCCTTCCTGGCGCGTTTCTCGGTACATGCCAGGACAAGACGCATATCACCATCTTTCTTTATCTCCACCACATCACCGTGCTTCATGTTTAGAGAGAGAATCCGCTCTTTGACTTTGTCGCTCTCCGACTTCGGCCTTGCTCCGAGGATGTACTGGTAGCCGTCCTTGGTCAGTTCGTTGATGTTGGCCTTGCTCAGCAGGCCCGCATCAGCCACCACTATGGGCTTGTCGAAGCCGAAGCGTGAGGCGAGTCTCCTGATCAGCGGTATCATGGTGTGCCCTTCTGAGATGTTGCCCTCGTAAATCTCGTAGCCGATAGGATTGCCACCGCTGGCCACAAGCAGGCCGAGGAATATCTGCGGACAGGAGTGCTTGCCGTCCTTCGAGAAACCGCATCTGCGCAGGTCGTCCTCCTCTGCGGCCTCAAAATACAGCGTGGTCATGTCATAGAAGCAGACGGATATGTTGTCGCCGACCATCTTCTTGGAGTATGAGTATGCGATGTTCTCCACACGGGTCTTGAAGTCATCCAGCTTAGGCTTGGCTGGTGCAGCAGACTTGGACAGGTCATCGTCTTTGCCAGTATCATCCTTACTGTCGTCACCAGCCTTCTCCCCTTCCTCTTTGCGATAGCACAGATTGTCGAGGAAGCGGTAAATCTGGTCAACGCTGTACGTCACATGCAGATAGCGCTCCATGTAGTCCACTGTCTTCAGTTTGCTGCCTGGGTTGAACAGGCGGCAGATGACGATGTTACGGAACATGCTGTTTCGGATGGCACCATAGCCAATGCGGTCGTAGAGTGTACCAAACACCAGTTCTGGACCTGCCACCTGTACCTGGGCGTTGTTCAAGCTGTTGATGAAACCGTCTATAACGTCCTCCTCTTCATACATGTGTGGCAAGGCTGGCCCAGCCATCTCTTGTAGGAAAGACGATGCCGCCTGCATCAGTTTCTCCATTGCGACCATGTCGTCTGGCCGTGCTGAACCGAACGATTTCACCACCCGCTGCTTGCGGGTCTTGGTTTTCTGGACAACCTGCACACTAACAGTGCCTGACTTGTTGGGCTTCTTACGTATAAACATGGTACAAAGATAGCATGGGACACCCAAATTGGTAACACTTGCCCCCACAACCACCTGATTTTCATGATGGTTTGCTTTTTAGAATAGGAAGGCGCGGAAAACAGG
>SFEP01000045.1 GCA_004557185.1 Bacteroidales bacterium | reverse complement strand
TGATGGTGAGGTAGCCGCTCTGGTAGAGCATGGGCAGGGGGCGCTGCACGTCGGCCTTGTAGTCGACGAACTCGGCGCTGTCGTACCAGCGGCCCACCAGTTCGTTGAAGCAGGTGTCGGTGTGCTTGAGCAACGAGGTGAGGTACGTGGGCGTGCCGGTGCGGAACCAGTAGTTGTCGCGGCGCAACTGGTCGAAGCAGTTGAGCAGACTGAACGGATTGTACACGTCAATCATCTCCTCGGCGAAGTGGTAACCGTCGTACTGCCGCTTGAGCAATGCCATTTCCTGCTCCACGCTCACATCCTCGGTCTTGGCAAGCTCCGCTATCGGCTCGGCGAAATACGTCGCCATCTCTTCGGCCGTGATGCCGCAGATGGCTTCGTAGCGCTTGTCCATCGTGATATCCTTGGGCTGGTTGAAGCCGCTGAATACGCTTATCTGCGAGAACTTGGTGACGCCCGTGAGCATGACGAAGCGGAGGTATCTGTCGGCGTCCTTGAACACGGCGTAGAAGCTCCTGAGCAGGTTACGATTGTATTCCTCTAAGGTTATTTTGCGACCATCCAATTCCACCTCCACCTTCTCGTCCATGACGTCGAGCAGGGGTTTGTCGTATTCGTCGATGAGCACGACCACCTGGCGTCCCGTCTTTTCGTAAATGAGGCGGAGCAAATTAAAAAAGCGGTCGCCAAGGGTGTCGTTGGCACTTACAAGGCCGTATTCCTCCTCGGCATTACGGAGAAAGGTGTTGATGGCTTTCTCAAGCACTTTAGCCCCGTCAACACCCTTAAAATCCTGCCTGCCGAACGACAGCGTCAGCACAGGATGCGTCTGCCACTCCTTTTCCAGCGCTTCGATGGCCAATCCCTTGAAGCGTTCCTTTTCCCCCAAGAAATAATTCTCAATAGTCGACAGCAGCAAACTCTTGCCGAAGCGGCGCGGGCGGCCGAGGAAGACCACCTTGCTCGTGGTCACCAGCTCGTGCACGAAGCGAGTCTTGTCGACGTAGACAAAACCGTGGTCAATGATGTCATTAAAAGTCTGTATGCCGATAGGGTATTTCATAGGTTGGGGTATTAAAAGCGTGGTGAAAGCGTGGTTTTCAGCAGCAATGTGGGGTGTTCATCAGTTGTCGAGATAGAACGTGACGTTGGTGACGACGCGCACCGTTTTGATGCTGGGCGTGTATTTGTCGCGGTCTTCTATACTGAAGTAGCCTTGGTCGGCATGCTGTATTTTGCCTATCTCGCTTCCGCTGTCCTTGCCAAACTGTTCGGCTGCGCGGCGGGCATCCTTGGTGGCCTCTTCAATCATGGCGGGCTTGATGGTTTCGAGGGCGTTGAACTCGTATTTCACCTCGTTCTGCCAGTCGCCGGCCGAGATGGCAATGCCCTGCTGTAGGAGTTCGCCCACGCGGTTGATGAGCGCCTCTACCTTTTCCACGTTGCCCGTGGCTACCGTGGTCACCGCCGTCACGTTGTAGCGCCGGCCTGCGGCTTCGGCAGGATTGGTGTAGCGTTCGGCCAGGAGGTCGATGATTTGCGGGGCCGACACGGTGATTTCTTTCTCTGAAATGCCGTTTTGAACGAGGAATTGCTTGATTTTCTCATTCTTCACACGCAATTCTTCGTAGAGTGCCTGCAGGTCGTTGCCTGTGGTTTTGTAAACGATGGGCCAGATGACGTGGTCGGCCTTCACCTCACGCTCCGACACGCCGTGCACATTGACCACGCGGCGCGAGTCGGTGAGGTTGGTAACGCCAAGGTAGAGGCAGATGCCCAGCAAAAGCAATCCTGCGGCGAGGATGGCGGCTTCGATTCTCAAATGTTTCATAGTAGTGAATTTTGATGGTAAAAAATGATGAAAGCGCGCTTTATGATACTTCGTGACACTGCTTCTCCTCGCTTTGCCGGTGCAATAGCTGGCGGGTATGCTCGATGATGTCGAAGAGTTCGGCCACGGTGTCGGCACGCAGCATGGCGATGCGTGTGGGGCGGAAATTGGGTATGCCCTTGAAGAGGGGCGAGGCTGCCAGGTGGCGGCGCACATGCAGAATGCCGCGATACTCGTCGATGCGCTCTACGCTCTGCCGCACCTGCTCTTTGAGCACATCGAGCTTCCAATCGTCGGACATCGGCTCAAAGTCGCTCTTTATCACGTGGGCGACGCTGTGGTCGTGGGGCATGAGTGCATCGTGCATTTCCTTGAAAATCCAGGGCCGGCCAAAGGTGGCGCGCCCCACCATCACGGCATCCACTCCGTAGCGCTCAAAGGCTTCGACGGCCTGGGCGGCGGTGGTAAGGTCGCCGTTGCCGATGATGGGAATGTGCATGCGGGGGTTGCGCTTCACCTCGCCGATGAGCGACCAGTCGGCCTGCCCCGTGTACATTTGAGCCCTCGTTCGTCCGTGAATGGTGAGCGCCTGAATGCCGCAGTCCTGCAACTGCTCGGCCAGCGGTACGATGATTTTGTGGCTCTCGTCCCAGCCGAGGCGCGTCTTGGCTGTGACGGGGACGTCGACGGCTTGCACCACGGCGCGGGTGATGTCGAGCATGCGCGGCACGTCCTGCAGCAGTCCGGCACCGGCTCCTTTGCCCGCCACACGCTTCACGGGGCAGCCAAAGTTGATGTCGAGCACATCGGGCCGTGCACGTTCCACCACTATCTGGGCAGCATCGCGCATGGCCACAGGGTCTTTTCCGTAAATCTGTATGGCCACGGGGCGCTCCTCGTGGCACACGGTGAGTTTCTCAAGCGTCTTGTTGACCATCCGCACAAGGGCGTCGGCGGCCACAAATTCGGAGTAGACCATGGAGGCTCCCAGCCTGCGGCACAGCAAGCGGAAGCCGATGTCGGTCACGTCCTCCATGGGGGCAAGGAGCACGGGGCGGGGGCCTAAGTCAAGGCAGCCAATGTGCATAGGCAATGAATGGGGGGCAAAATGGGGTAAAACGGGGGAAATCTTAGGGTAAAACGGGATGCCGCGGCGGTTACACCTGCACATGCTGCAGGGTGCGGCGGCCTATCCACCACGCCAGAGCCAGCAGGGGCACGCTGAGCAGGCTGAGCCACCAGCTGTCGGGTAGGTCGGGCAGGAACATGAGGAGGGCGGCCACCGTGTTGTTGGCTACGTGAGCGGCTACGCAGAGCCACACCGAACGGGAGCGGTGGTAGAGTATGCCAAGCGCTATGCCGAGCAGCAACGCGGGGATGCCCTGCGCCAGGTTGCCGTGCACGATGGCAAAGACAAGGGCGCTGGCCCCGATGGCCACGGGAACCTGCACGCCGCTGCGCTCCAGGTAATGCAGAATGCCGCGGCGAAACACCATTTCCTCGGTGATGGGCCCAATCAGGCAGATGAGCAGCCAGCCGGGCACGCAGTGCAGCATGGCTTGCAACGTGTCGAGCATGGAGCCATCGCTCAGGTGCAACGGACGCAGCAGAAAGTCGATGGCGAAGTTGAGCAGCAGCAGCGACACCACGGCACCGCCCACACCTGCGGCATCCAGGGCTTTGATGGCCCGGCGATGGGGTGTGCGGCGCTCCTCACGGCGATAATAGGCAAGCAAGCTCGCCACCAGTAGCGCAGAGAGCAGCGCACTGCTGATGCTCAGCACGAGGGGGCTGGGGCTACCCATGTCGGGCTTGCCACCCCTGAAGAGGTTTGGCAGTAAAACCCACAGCAGGCTCAGCGCCCCGGCCACGACTTGTGATGCCATGTAGAGAAGGAAGATGGAAACGGACTGTTTCATGACTGCAACAAGGATTTTACGTGCCGTGCATCCACCTGTAGCTGCGCCACCAAGTCGTCGCGGCTGTCAAAGCGCTTTTCGTCGCGCACTCTGTACATAAATTGTAGTTGCAAGCCTTCGCCGTAGAGGTCGCCGCCCTCGTAGTCGAGCAGGTGGGCTTCAATGGTCTGGTCGGTGCCGTTGTCGAGCGTAGGCCGCCAGCCTATGTTCACCATGGCGGGATAGCGGAAACCGTGGAGCAGGCCCCATGCGGCATACACGCCGCGTCCCGGCACCAGCTGTTCGGCACAGTCGGGACGCAGGTTGGCTGTGGCAAATCCCAGCGCCGTGCCTTCGTGGTGGCCTCGCACCACGGTGCCGCTGAGGGCGTAGGGGCGGCCCAGGCAAGCGCGTGCCATCTCCACGTTGCCGCCCGAGAGGAAACGGCGTGTGGCCGACGAACTGATGCGCAGGTCGTGCTGCTCGTAGGGCTGTTCGCGCAGCACCTCCATTCCCAGGGCACGGCCTTGGCGCACGTAGTCCTTGAAGCCCGCCGAGAGGTCGCTGCCAAAGTGGTGGTCGTAGCCCACAAGGAGGCATTTCACGCCCAGCCCCTCGCCCAGTATTTTCTGCATGAACTCTTGCGAGGTGAGCATCGACATGGCGTGGTCGAAGTGGAGCACGGCGCAGGCCGCCAGTCCCTCCTGTCGGAGCAGTGCCAACTTCTCCTTGTTGGTAGTGAGCAGTTCGGGCCAGTAGCGGGTAGGTGTCAGTGCCAGCCGCGGATGTTCCTCAAAGGTCACGGCCATGGGCAGTAGTCCGCGTGCTGCTGCCTCGGCCTTCACTTGCTGCAGCAGGTAGCGGTGGCCCAGGTGCACGCCGTCGAAAAAGCCGACTGCCGCGCACCAGCCCTTCGGCCCGTCGTCAGGGGCCGTGTGCTTAAAGGTATGGAGTGTATAGGGCTTCATGCTGTATAGGGTGAAAATGCTGGGGGATAGGGTGAAAAATGCGATGAACGCGGGTGAAAATGCTGTGGCAAGGGAGCAGGCTTCACAGGGCCATCGTCAGCCGTCCGTCATCGTCGAAGAGTGGGAGCCAGCCGCTGTGTGCGGGTGCCACCACGGCCTTCATGCCACAGCGGCGTGCGGCTTCGCAGTTCTCGGCGCTGTCGTCCAGAAAGAGGATGTCCTCGGCGGGCACCTGCATCTTTGCCACCACGGCGTGGAAGATGGCTGGGTCGGGCTTCTCCACCCCCATTTCGTACGACAAGAACTTGTGGTCGAAAAAGTCGTCGATGCCCAGTCCCTTGTAGCGGAAAAACTGTTGGCAAGCCTGCTGCCAGTGTATGACGTTCGTGTTGCTCAGCACGCTCACAGGGTAGTGGCGGCGTATCTTCAGCAGCACGTCCAGGCGTTCGGCAGGCACCTCGGTCAGGTAACTCTCCCAGGCGGCCACAATGTCGGCGTCGGGTGTGTGGTGGCTTCCGGCGGCGCGTCGCATCTCGCGGCAAAATCCTGCCACATCGGTTTCGCCCCGTTCCAGTTGTTGCAGCACGCCGCCCTGCTTGTAGGTGCCCAGCATGTGCTGCACGTCGAAGCCCAGGCGCTCAAAGGCTTGCACGCAGCGTGCACGGTCAAGGTCCACCAGCACGCCGCCGAAGTCAAAGAGTAAGTGTAATTGTGCCATGTCTTTCGGTTTCTGTTGTGTATATATATAAATAAGGAGTGCCGCCCTCGGTGCGCTTGCTTGGTTATGCTGGGTTAGGGATGATTTTATAGAGTTTGTCAGACGGGCGCACCTTCTGCGGCACGGCAATGGCCACGCGCATGCCCTTCTCGGCTTTCGCCACAGGCCCGTGGTCGCCGTGAATGTCGGTCGGCGTCACGTAGACGGCGCCCGTCGTAGGCCCGATGATGAGGAGCTTGTCGCCAGGCTCAAAGGTGCAGGCTTCCACCTGAAATTCGCCCACGCCGAGTTTCGAGAAATACTTCAGGCCCTTGCCCACATACTGCTTTTTCTCGGTAGCCTGCGACCCGTACACCTTGCTCCATTCGCCCAAATGCTGGCCTTGGTAGTAGCCGTCCCAGAAGCCGCGGTTGAACACCGTCGCGAGCCTCTCGGTCCACGCCTGCACCTTCGCCTCGTCAAAGGTACCGTCGAGCACGGCCTGCACCGCCTCTTTGTAGCAGCGCACCACGGTGTACACATATTCGGCGCTGCGTGCCCTACCCTCTATCTTGAACACGCGCACGCCGGCCTCCATCATTTTGTCGATAAAACCGATTGTTTTCAGGTCCTTCGGACTCATGATATACTTGTTGTCCACATCGAGCTCGGTGCCCGTTTCCCGGTCGCGCACGGTGTAGCTTCGGCGGCACACCTGCATGCACTCGCCGCGGTTGGCCGAGTGTCCCAGGTTGTCGAGCGATAGGTAGCACTTGCCGCTCACGGCCATGCAGAGCGCGCCGTGGCAGAACATTTCGATGCGTACGGGTTCGCCTCCGGGGCCGCATATCCCTTCGTGCTCGATGGCTTGGTGTATGTGCGCCACCTGGTGCAAGTTGAGTTCGCGTGCCAGCACGGCCACGTCGGCAAAGCGGGCGTAAAAGCGGAGCGCCTCCACGTTCGAAATGTTGAGCTGTGTGGAGAGGTGCACCTCCTGCCCTATTTCGCGGCAGTAGGCCATCACCGCCACGTCGCTGGCTATGACGGCCGAGATACCGGCCTCGCGGGCAGCGCGGCAAATGTGGCGCATGAGGTCGAGGTCCTCGTCGTAGATGATGGTGTTGACCGTGAGATACGACTTCACGCCGCGCGCCGCGCACTGTGCGGCTATGTCGTGCAAGTCGCCCACGGTGAAGTGGTGGGCACTGTGGGCACGCATGTTGAGGGCCTCGATGCCGAAGTACACCGAGTCGGCGCCCGCCTGGAAGGCTGCTGCCAGCGACTCACGCGAGCCTACGGGAGCCATGATTTCGTAGTTTGCTGTCATGCTTGGTGGGTGGTAAATGGTCAGACTACTGCGCTCCCGACTCTATGAAAGTGCCCGTAGTGGGGTCGAGCGGCGTGGCACAGGTGATGACCACGCGCCGCACGCCGGCTGCTACGGCCTGCAGACTGTTCTCAATTTTGGGCAACATGCCACCGCTCACCACGCCCTCCTCGCGAAGCCTCGCGAACAGGGCGGGGGTAATGAGCGGAATGACACTTTCCTCGCGGCTGGCATCGGTCAGCACCCCTGCGTGCTCAAAGGTGTAGACCAGCGTCACGTCGAAGTGTGGCGCCAGCGCCTTGGCCGTTTCGCCGGCTATCGTGTCGGCGTTGGTGTTGAGCAGATGTCCCTCGCCGTCGTGGGTGAGGGGTGCCATGACGGGCGTAATGCCGCTGCGCACGAGTGCTGCCAGTCGGGCGCCGTCCACGCGGTCCACGTCGCCCACGTAGCCATAGTCTATGCCGCCGCGGGGCGCACGTCGGTGCGAGCGTATCACGTCCATGTCGGCTCCACAGAGTCCCAGGGCGTTGATGCCCGCGGCCTGCAGCTGCGCCGTCACGTTCTTGTTCACCAGGCCGGCATACACCATCGTCACCACGCGCAGGGTGTCGGCGTCGGTGATGCGTCGGCCCTCCACCATGCGGGTTTCGATGCCCAGCTGTGCGGCCAGGTCGGTAGCGGTGCGTCCGCCGCCGTGCACCAGCACCTTGTGGCCGGGTATGGCGGCAAAGTGGCGCAGCAGCGTGTCGAGCAGGTCGGGCTGTTCCACTATCTTGCCGCCCACTTTTATCAGGGTCAGTTTCTCTTTCATTGTGTCGTGTGTTCGGGTGTCGCCGGGGTGCGGTGTGCGGGC
The DNA here is from genome assembly GCA_004557185.1 of Bacteroidales bacterium. GTDB lineage: Bacteria > Bacteroidota > Bacteroidia > Bacteroidales > Bacteroidaceae > Alloprevotella. The sequence continues at coordinate 12,427 of SFEP01000045.1, read as the reverse complement.
AAGCCTGCCGCCCCTGAGCGGTGCGCACTTCGGGGTGCACACTTTGTGCAAAGGTAACACATTCTTTCGTATGTTGTCGGGAAATGCAGGGCTATAAATGCCCCGCTGCCCACCCGCCCCCCGGGCCGCCCCTCAGCAGCGCCGCCGCCCCCACACTGCGGCGAGGCAGCGGTGGGGGCGGCGGTGTGGGTGCGTGGTGCGCGGGCCGTGTGCCGCGGCATCAGGCGTCGATGTTGGCATAGATGGCGTGTTCCTCAATGAACTCGCGGCGCGGACCTACATCGTCGCCCATGAGCATAGAGAATACGTAGTCGGCATCGGCCGCATTCTCGAGCGACACTTGCTTGAGCAGGCGCGTTTCGGGGCACATGGTGGTTTCCCACAGCTGGTCGGGGTTCATTTCACCCAAACCTTTGTAGCGTTGCGTCTTGATGCCATCCTCGCTGCCGTCGCCATATTTGTCCATAAATAGCTGGCGGTCGCGGTCGGTGTAGCAGTACTCCTCAATCTTACCCTTCGTGCAGCGATAGAGGGGCGGCATGGCAATGTAGAGGTAGCCGTCCTGTATGATTTGCGGCATGTAGCGGTAGAAGAGGGTCATGATGAGCGTAGCGATGTGCTGGCCATCCACGTCGGCATCGGCCATGATGATGATTTTGTGGTAGCGCAGTTTGTCGAGGTTAGCCTCCTTGGAGTCCTCGCCCAGACCGAAGCGTATACCCAGCGCCTGAATGATGTTGTTCACCTCGTCGCTCTCGAAAGCCTTGTGCCACATGGCCTTCTCCACGTTCAGGATTTTTCCTCGCAGGGGCAGAATGGCCTGCGTGGCGCGGCTGCGTCCCTGCTTGGCCGAGCCACCGGCCGAGTCACCCTCCACCAGGAAGAGTTCGCACTCTGCGGGGTCCTTCGACGAGCAGTCGGCCAGTTTGCCGGGCAGTCCGCCGCCCGCCATGGGGCTCTTGCGCTGCACGCTCTCGCGGGCCTTGCGGGCTGCCACACGGGCGGTGGCGGCCAGGATGACTTTGTCCACTATGAGCTTGGCCTCCTTGGGGTGCTCCTCCAGGTAGTAGGTGAGCGCCTCGCCCACGGCCTGGTTCACGGCGCCGGCCACCTCGCTGTTGCCGAGCTTCGTTTTGGTCTGTCCCTCAAACTGAGGTTCGGCCACCTTCACCGAGATGACGGCCGTCAGACCCTCGCGGAAGTCCTCGCCCGTGATTTCCACCTTGGCCTTTTCCAGCTGCTTCGAGGCCGTTTCCTCGGCGTAGCGCTTGAGTACGCGGGTCACGGCGGTGCGGAAGCCCACCAGGTGCGTACCGCCCTCGATGGTGTTGATGTTGTTGACGTAGGAGTGGAGGTTTTCGCTGTACGAGGTGTTATACATGATGGCCACCTCGATGGGTATGCCGTTCTTCTCGGTGTTGAGATAGATGACGTCGTCGAAGAGGTGTGTGCGCGAGGAGTCGATGTAACGCACAAACTGGCGGAGTCCGAGGTCGGAGTGGAAGACGTCGGTGCGCGTGTTGCCCTCGTCGTCAGGCCGCTCGTCGGTCAGCGTGATAGTGATGCCCGCGTTGAGGTAAGCCAGTTCGCGCAGGCGGTTGGCCAGTATCTCGTAGCGGTAGGTGGTGGTGGTGAAGATGGAGGCATCGGGCCAGAACTGCTGGCGCGTGCCGCGCAGGTCGGTTTCGCCTATCACGTCGACTCCCGTCACGGGTTTGCCTTTGGCATACTCCTGGCGGTAAATTTTGCCGTCGCGGAACACCTGCGACACCATTTTGGTGGAGAGGGCATTGACGCAACTCACGCCCACACCGTGCAGACCGCCCGACACCTTGTAGGAACCCTTGTCGAACTTACCGCCGGCGTGGAGCACCGTCATCACCACCTCCAGCGCGGAGCGGTGCTCCTTGGGGTGCATGTCCACGGGAATACCGCGTCCGTTGTCCTGCACAATGATGGAGTTGTCGGTGCAGATGGTCACCTCGATGTGGGTGCAATAGCCCGCCAAGGCTTCGTCTATGGAGTTGTCAACGGTTTCGTAGACCAAGTGGTGCAAACCTTTCTCGCTGATGTCGCCAATGTACATGGCCGGACGTTTGCGCACGGCCTCGAGTCCTTCGAGCACCTGAATGTTACTGGCGCTATACGCCGCCTCTGTTTGCTGTATGTTTTCTTCCATGTGTAGTGGTGTGTCCATTTTGACAAGCAAAGGTACTGATTTTTGCCGACATGGGCACACCCGCAAGCTCATTTATTGCACGGCGCGGCGGGGGCAGAATGGCTGCAAGTGGCAGGACGCGAAAGGGTGGTGCCACCACGCATGGCAGCACGCCATTTCCCATGCCGCTCATCCCGCCGAAAGCGTCGTGCTAAAGCGCTCTATGCCCATCCCCTCGCGGCATCTACACGCACCGCGTAACCTGCGCTGTTGCCTGCTGAAAAGGGATGCCACTTGACGCCACACCTGAGCCTACGGCATGTTTCGGTGAAGGGCGGGGATGCAAAGAAAACGCCCCGTGCGCCCCGTTGTCATAGGCCATGTTCGCCTGCGCGTACAACCCATAAGCTTCTACCCTTTCAGGGCCTATCCCGCCTCCATGCCCCCAGCTACAACACATTCAAAAGCGTTGACCGAACACCCATCATATAGAAAGGCAGGCGCCCTCTTCTGCCGGGCTTAGGGGTAGGCAGAAATAGATGCTACGTAAAAAAGTTTACGTACGACGTGATTTTTTTTACGTACGACGTGATATTTTTTACGTAGCAGCCCGTTTTACCTCTCCGCCGTCGCGTCAAAAATAGATGCCGTGGAAAAAAACGTCCACGGCGGGGGAAGTTTCTTCCACGGCGGTGGAAGTTTTTCCCACGGCTGTCTACAAGGGCAGGAGGACGCACGTAATAGCCGGATGCTGTAATAAAAGGCCGCACCTTACGAAAAAACATGGCATCCTGCGATCACTTTTCTACTCCTCATCTGTTTGAGGGCCGGGCAGCGCACTGCAAATCACGCGCTGCCGTGCGAAATCACGCGAACCCTGTGCACAGTGACCGCGTCGCTTGTAAAGAATTTACGTAGCATCTGTTTCTCCTTCTCCTGCTTCCTAAGCCCCTCATGGCGCGTGCTGTGGGCCTAAAACGACGGGGCAGTCTGCGCTGTAGGGGGAGTGGGTGGTGACATCGAGGCCGCCTGTGCAGCTGAAGCCCGCGCCGGACTGACGGTGCGACGGCGAGGGAAGCAAAAAGGCGAGCGTACCAAAAAAGAGAGGGGCGCACGGGGCGTCCCTCTCTTGTGTAGAATATAGCCTTGCGGCTGTGTGTATTTACTTCACGAGAACCTTCTGGCCACCCATGATGTAAACGCCAGCAGGCAGGTTGCGCAGAGCGCTGCCGGTCTTCACGTTACGACGAACGATCTTACCGTCGATGCTGTAGACGTTAACCTGTGCGGGGAGGATGACGGTCTGAGCCTCGCTGATGCCCGTGAGGGCGAAGTCGCCGAGAGCAATCTCTGCGGTAGCAAGTGATGCATCCTCAGCAGCCCCGAGGAGACCGGTGAAGTAACCGCTGTTTACGCCGATAGCCTTGGTCTGCTTGCTTGCTACGCCAGCGAATGCACCATTCTCGTTGAGGTAACCGTTCTGGGCACCGATGGTGTCGGTTTCAGCTACCGTACCGCAGAAGCCTGCGCCCTTGACACCTTCGTAAACGTAGGTAAGTTCTTCGGCAGAAGGATCTTGCACTGTGTAGAAGATAGCCAGGTTCATGTTCTGACCTACCTTCTCCCAGAGTTCGGGAGCAGAGGGAGCCTTGTAAACGAAGGGATGACCAGCTTTAATTTCATCGTCGTTCTCCATGAGAAGGATCTTGCTGCGGTCGGCATTGAGGCCAAGCACCGTGTAAACAGTACCGGCTTCAACCACACCGTCGATGTCTACGGGCAGCGTGATAACCTGCATCACGTTAGGCGTTACAGCCCAGCGGTAGTCAGTGGAGAGCATAGCCGCATCGTGGGACTCGAACTTGATGGGAGCGTTCTGGTCGTAAGCATTGTTCCATGCTACCATGGCACCACCGCCCTGGAAGTTAGCATAGAGGCCTTCGCCTACTTCGAATACGAATTCACCGGGAGCCTTGAGGTGATACTTGAGCAGCGACTCCTCAGTGCTCTGGGTCATCAGACCATTGTTGCCTTCAACCTCGGCCGAAATCCACATACCGGTACCTAAGTTCTGCAGGGCTACACCCTCAGCCGTAGCTTTGGTAACCTTCCAGAGGTAACGCATGTTGGAGTCGAAATCGATGGTGTCGGAGAGTTCCTCAGCCTTTTCAGCAGTGCCATTGAGCACCGTGAAGCGGAGGGCACCCACCTTGGCGTTGTTCACAGAGTAGATAGGTGCATCCTTGGAGTTCCAAGCGTTGCCTGCACCGTTGGTAGCTACAGAGGCACTGCGGAGGAGGTAGAGCTGACCAACCTCGGGCAGAACCATAGAAGCATGGAAGGCAGCGTAAGCAGCCTGCAGCGTGGCGACAACTTGGTCAACCTGGGCAAGCGTCAAACCGGGAACGATGGCAGCCTGAGCAGCAGCCACAGCAGCCTGAATGGTGGCGATAGAACCCTCGGCATAGTAACCGGGTTCCTCACCCTCCTGAGCAGACTCGATGGCCTTCTTCACTTCGGCTACGAGGTCGGTGATGCGTGCGGGATCGGGGATCTGAGCGAGCACCTTGTCATAGGAAGCCTGCAGGGCCGTGATGGTGGCCTGCGTTGCCTTACCGGCTGCGAGCTCGTCAGCAGCCTGAGCAAGCAGAGCCTCGAATTCGGTGCGGTCGGCCTCAGCTACCTGGCTGTAGGCGTTTTCAACATCCTGCAAGGGCAAGAAGTGAAGCTCAGCAAGATACCAGTAGGCCTTGTCGTCGTTGATGTTGCTGGGGATAACACGGATGTAGCGATAAGCCTCGCCGAATGCAACCGTTCCATGACCAGCGTGCGCGGTGCAGAGAGAGTCAGCCTGCATGCCGCCAATCGTACCCTTAGCATAGGTTACATCCTCGGTGTAGTCGAACTCGAACTCGCCTACGCTTACCCAGTCACCCTCGGGATTGTTGGTTACCTGAATGTCGGCTACCTTAGGATAGTTGTCTTCCTTACCCTGCGGACGGAGACGGCGTACGAAGTCGAGCTTCACGCCGTCCACTGCATACTGCAGGTCAGCCTGTAGGAAGTGTGCGCCTTCCACTGTAGCGGGGCTGCTCCAGTTGGTGTGGAAGTAGGTCTTGTTGTCGAGGTCGACGAGTGCCTCAAGCTTACCTTCACCACCCGTGGGCTCAGCGGCGTTGGAGCTGAGCTGGGCAACGCTGGTTACGAGACCAAGCGAACCGTCGTTCTTCTTCTTCATGGTGACAGCCTTGTCGTAGATAGCGCTCAGCTTTTCGTTGAGAGCGTTCTGGACAGCGGCTTCACGGATGGACTCAATCACGTCGTCGGCAAGTGCAATGAAGTGCATGCAGTTACCATCGTCATTCTTGTCGTTCCACTTGCAAAGACCACCACCGCGGCCTGCGTCGGTGTTCACCTGTTGGTTAGCGAGCGTAGCCACAATGAACGAAGGCTTGGCCTTCTGACCATCGTCCGTTACCTTGAAGTTCACGGGCTCATTGCCGCAAACGAACCAAGCGTTGCTCTGATCAGCCGGCGACGTCAAAGTTGCAGTCTGGTCGGAGAGGTAGACCTCGCTGTACATGTTCTTGAAGGTGAACGTGCCTTCCTCTGTGCCGGGAGCTACGAACCAGATGTACTTGGCAGAGTTGGCATCGAGCGTCTCGGGCACCGCGTAGTTCGCAGACGAAGCATAGAGGTCACCATTCTTTGCGGTTTCTACATACCAGTAGCGACCTGCGCCACGGCTGTCTTTAATGAAGTAGTAGCCCTCGGTGAGCTTCACGGCGCTGGCTTGGATAGCCTTGGCAGCAGCCTCTACTTCCTTAGCCATATCCATGTACTCTTTTTCCGAGTATTCAGTGGTGGCAGTCAGCATGTCGTTAGCACTATTGTAGACTTCGATGGCTTTGTTGACAGCCTCTTCACCATAGTAACCGGGGTTGGTGCCTACGGGGAATACATCTGCACTTACACCATTGGGGAAGTAAATCATCATGTAGTTGAGCAGCACAGCCTTGGGGGTTTCCTTCACGGCTTCGTAGATGTACCATGCGTTGGTGTCGGTATGGGGAGCGTAGAAAGGCTTGCCACCCTCGAGGTTGCCGAGATACGTATAGTCACCACCCGTGCTCTTCTGACCGCGGCAGAACACAAAGCCGACACCGTCGAGGGTCTGCTTTTGGTTGCTTGCCGTGTTGGGGCCAGCCTGTGCATCTTCAACGCCCGTGATGTCCTCAAACGGGAGCACGGTCATTTCGAAAGCTTCGCTGAGCTTGTCGGTGGTCAGCGTGAGGTCCTCAGAGCCCTCGGGCAGGATGCCGTCGGAAGAGTCAGAACCGGGATTCACGATGTCGAAATCCTTGAAGTACAGGCCTGTCGACACTTGCTTCAGCACGTAGAGGGGATGGCCGTCAACCGACGTTTTGCCCTCCACTGCCTCAAATTGATAGACTGCGTCGTCGCGCAGCTGATCGGAAGACACAGAAACACCCGTACCACACATGTAATGGCCGTTGCAAGCAGTCTGGATAAAGACCTTCTTGCCCACAATTTCATCCATGGAAGCGAGTTTCTCAGTGCCTGCACGATAAGACTGAGCAGACGCTGTTACTCCTACTAAAGACAGCAGGAGCAATGAAAGGAAGTTGTAAAACCTTTTCATTGATAACTCATTGATTAAGTGAAACATTTAGGTTGAAAAAAAGTATTCGTAGGAAGTGTTTTTCACAAACCGCCGCACCACGCTGCCCGCAAGGCGGCACAGAAGGCCGACACGGGGTGCTGCGGGCACACGGCCAGCGGAAAGGGGACAGCACGAAAGGGGGCATTTGCCACCTATGCCTACCAATCCGCAGCAAATATAGGGCATTTTTCTGTGGTTACAAATTTAATACATTGAAAAATGCAAAGCACGCACATTTTTTAGACGTGACAGGAAGCAGTTGCCCGCCGCTGCGACACTGCATGGCGTGGATGTGAAGGTAAGGGCGGGTGGGGAATGCTGCAAGGCTGCGAGGATGGGGGCGAGGCCGCAACGAGAAAAGGCAGCATGAAGCTCCGCCACGCTGAAATACCCTCACCGCGGTATTGCGGCCGCCCGCCTCCCTCCCTACCTTTGCAGCGAGTAAAGTAGATTATGAATTGTTATGTCAAAGAAAATGGCGGAGCGGGATAACCGCGTCCGCCATTTTTGCTTGTGTAAGGGATAGACTTGCCTGTGTAAGGGATAGACTTGCTTGTGTAAAGGATAAACTTGCTTGCGCCGGCAAAGTGGCGGGCTGGCGCCTCTGAGGTAGCCCAGCGCGACTCAGAAGTGGTAGCCCAGCGTGAGGAGGGAACTGAGGTTGCGGCCGCCGGCGGCGCTGCATTTGGCCCAACCGAAGTCGGCCTCTATGCCCACGGTGATGCCGCTTTGGAACTGGTAGCCAGCGAAAGCCTGCAGTCCGGCATCGAAGCGGTGGGCGCCGGGCTGGTCGAAGGTTTTCTCGTCGTAGTAGAGTTTGCGGCTGCCGCTCTGCTCCTGGTCGCCCTTCACCTTGCTTTTGCCGGCCACGCCCCACGCCACGTAGGGTCCGCCGGCCAGCACGAGGTAGCGGCTGGGACCGAGTCGCAGATAGCCTGTGAGCAGAATGGGCAGTTCGAGATAGTTGGCGGTCGTGCTGCGGCTCATGATGCCCATGAGGGGCTCGCCCGTTTCGTCGTCGAACACGGGCTCTCCCGCATCGTCACGCACCTGCACCACGGCGTCGGGCGTTTTCCAGCCCTTGCCCGCCACCTCCAGCCAGGGGGTGATGGAGAGGTGCTGCCCGAGTTCCCACTCGTAGCCCATACCTATTTTATAAGCCCCCACGGCGTGGTCGTGGCCGTAGTGCGTGGCCAGGCCGCCCCCCACCTTAAACTTCACATGCTGTGCCTGCAGCGTCAGTGTCAGGGCGGCAAGGAGGAGGAGGAGGAGCGGGCGTAAGTGTTTTATCAACATCGTCATGCTTGTGAGGTGTTTAGGTGTGAACGAATAGAACCCACCTTGATTGAATCTGGGGGAAATGCCGGCGCGATGCCTCATCGTTGGCGGCGCGCTATATATATAAAGGAGGAAATCCTTGGCGGCACATTAGTCGAAGAACTTGCGCCAGTCGTCCTTGCGGCGCGAGGGTTTGGCGTGGGCTTCGGCGTGCTGTTCGGCGCGGCTTGCCTTGCGTCCCTTCTTTTCAGCTTTCCACTCGGCCTTGGTGCGTCGTGCATCGGGCTGGTCGGCATAGAGTCGGGGGGCGCGGCGTGCCGAGGGGCGCGGCGCATCGTCGTGGCTGTGCGGCTGGCGTCGCGAACGTATGGCTGCCAGTTCATCGGGGGTGCGGTCGGCGTAGTCAATGACCACGGCGCGCGGCCCCACCTTGGCGCGTTTCATTTTGGCCATTACCTCGTCCACGTCATCGTTGGGCACTTCGAAGAAGGAGCAGTTCTGCGTGAGGTCGATGCGCCCTATCTGCACCTTCGAGCCCCGCACGTAGCGGTTGATGAGGTTGATGATTTCGCGGGCATAAAAGTTGTCGCGTTTGCCCAGGTTAATGAAGAGGCGCGTGTATCCCTCCTCTGCCACCCGCGGGGCGTCGGCATCGCGTCGGTTAGCGCGTCGTGCGGTTTTGTCGGCCTTGTCCTGCTCGCGGCGCTCGGCCGGCTGCTCAATGACGGGCGCTTCGGCGTAGTAACGCAGGAAACGGCCGAACTCGCGGCTCACCAGCCGCTGCACGAGGTCTTCCTTGCTCAGCCACTCCAGTTTGCGGTAGATTTCGGGCAGGAAGGGAGCGATTTCGGCCTCGTCAACCTCCACGTGTTCCAGTTCGTCCATCACCTTGTAGAGTTGCTTGGTGCAGATTTCCTGCGGTTCGGGCAGCGTGCCAGCCTCAAACTTTTTTCCAATGGTTTTCTCGATGATGCGCACCTTACCCTTTTCGCGCAGATGAATGATGCTGATGCTCGTGCCCCGCTTGCCGGCCCGCCCCGTGCGGCCTGAGCGGTGGGTGTAGTTCTCCACGTCGTCGGGCAGGCCGTAGTTGATGACGTGTGTGAGGTCCTCCACATCCAGTCCGCGGGCTGCCACGTCGGTGGCCACGAGCAGCTGGGTGTGGTGATGGCGAAACTTCTGCATGGTGAGGTCGCGCTGTGCCTGCGACAGGTCGCCGTGGAGCGCCTCGGCGTTGTATCCGTCGCGTATCAGGAGGTCGGCCACCTCCTGCGTCTCGATGCGGGTGCGGCAAAAGATGATGCCGTAAATGCGCGGGAAGTAGTCCACCACGCGTTTCAGTGCGGCATATTTGTCCTTGGCATGCACGAGGTAGTAAATGTGGTTCACATTCTCGGCCCCCTCGTTGCGCGAGCCCACCACAATCTCCTTGTGGTTGTGCAGGTAGTGGCTGGCAATGCGTTCCACCTCCTTGCTCATGGTAGCCGAGAAGAGCAGCGTGTTGCGCTGTTCGGGCACACCGGCCAGTATCTCGTCGATGCTCTCCGTAAAGCCCATGTTGAGCATCTCGTCGGCCTCGTCGAGCACCACGTTCTCCACCTGGTCCAGGCGAGCCACGCCGCGGTGCATCAAGTCAATCAGTCGTCCTGGCGTGGCCACTATCACCTGTGCCCCTTTGCGCAGGGCCCGCATCTGGCTCTCAATGCTGCTGCCGCCATACACGGCCAGCACGTGCAGGTGGTCCATGTAGCGGGCATACTCCTTGAGGTCGTCGGCTATCTGCAGGCACAGTTCGCGGGTGGGACTGAGAATGACGGCCTGCGTCACGCGCTCCTCGGGCCTCACCTTCTGCAGCACGGGCAAACCGAAGGCGGCGGTTTTGCCCGTACCCGTCTGCGCCAGGGCTATCACATCGTTGCCCTCGCCCAGCAGGTAGGGAATGACTTCTTCTTGTACGGGCATGGGGGACTCATACCCCATCTCTGCAATGGCGCGCCGTATCGGTTCGGCCACGCCCAGTTCTTCAAATGTCTTCAAAATGGAAAAAGGGTCTATTCGGGGAAAAACAGCACCATGCTGAAAGCCTGCGCCGCCACGCTGCTCGGCGGTGGCACACACTGCACGGATGGAGCTGCAAATTTACGCCAACTTTTTGGTTGCTGCACGTAGGTGCATGATTTTCGGGCAAAAAGCACGCGTCGCGGGCAGCCCTACCCACCCTGCCCCACGCCAGGCTCAGGCCAGCAGATAGTGGGAGCCGGCCTGCACGCGGATGGCCTGCACGGCCTGCAACTCAAAGAGCAGCACGCGCAGCCGGGGGCCGGGCACACCGCTGCGTGCCACCAGCTGGTCGAAGGTCACGGCGTCCACCAGGTTCAGGCACGAGAGCACGCGTTCCTGCTCGGCGGTGTAGGCTGTGAGCAGGGCGGGTGCCTCGGCCGTGGCACGCGTAGGCTCCCAGCCCAGCAGGCGCATGATGTCGTCGGCACAGGTCACGAGCATGGCGTCGCCCTGCGTGATGAGGTGGTTGCAGCCGGCCGAGAAAGGGTCCGTCACACGGCCCGGCACTGCCAGCACCTCGCGCTGGTAGCCTGCCGCCAGGCGGGCGGTGATGAGGGCGCCGCCGTGGTCGGCACTCTCCACCACGAGTGTGGCCCGCGTCATGCCCGCCACAATGCGGTTGCGGCTCACAAAGTTTCCTTTGTCGGGCACGGTGTGAGTGAAATACTCGGTGAGCAAACCGCCCTCGGCGCACATGCGCTGGGCATCGTCGCGGTGGGCAGCGGGATAGAGGCGGTCGAGCCCGTGCGCCAGCACCGCGGCAGTGGGCAGGTGGTGCTGCAGGGCGGCACGGTGGGCACAGATGTCCACACCGTAGGCCAGTCCGCTCACCACGAGCACGCCCTCCATCTGCTCGGCCAGCCCCTGCAGCAGTTGGGCCACCATGGCACGGCCGTAGTCGGTGATGCGGCGCGTGCCCACCACGCTGAGCGAGTGGCGGGCGTTGCAAGGCACATGTCCCTGCATGAAGAGTTGCGGCGGGGCATCCCCACAGTCGGCCAGCAGCTGCGGATAGTCGGCATCGGTCAGGGTGAGTATGCGCACCCCGTGTTCCTGGCAGTAGTCCGCTTCCTGCTGCGCACGGTCGAAGGCTTTGCGGCGGGCATCGGCGTTGTCTATCAGGCGTGCCAGCCGTTCTGACTGGCTACCCCCGTCGGCCCACACGGCAGCGGCTGAACCGTAGTAGCGTATGGCGGCGGTGGCGGCGGCGGCGCTCAGGCCGCGCAGACGCGTCAGGGCAAGGGTCGAGAGTATTTCGTTCAAAATCAATCAGACGTAAGTTGTTGGGAAAAACAGGCTTGCGTAACAACACAGCGAAGCCCCCTTCGTCACACCTCCTGCTGCGCTTCGCAACCCAGCAGGGCGTCGAGTTCGGGGCAGTCGCTCAGCCGTCCGTTCACCAGGCACACGGCCTCCACAGTGCTGCGCAGCACAAGGCGCTCGTCGGGCTGGCGGTAAATGTCCTGCTGAAACACGTAGCGTATGCCCTCCTTGCGCAAGGCCAAGCGCGACACGAAACTGTCGCCGCTGCGCAGGGGCGTCTTGAACTGCATCTGTATGCGCGCCACCACGGCGTCGGTGCCCTGCTCGTGCAGCGCGGCAAAACTCACGCCGCGGCTCAGCAGAAACTCGTGGCGCGTGTGCTCGGTGTAATGCTGGTAGTTGGCATTGTTCACGATGCCCTGCAGGTCGCACTCGTAGTCGCGCACCTTGAAAGGAAGTTCAAAATCGTAGTGCATAGATTGCTGAAATGGGGGTTCTTACTGATTATTACGCTTTCTCGTCAAGCCCAAGCGAGCAGGCGCTCATGGGGCTTGGGGCTTCACGTAAAGGTGTTCTTTCTTATATAAAACAGACGGCTCCGCAGAGGCCGCAGGCGCATCTGCCTCAGGCTTCCGCTCCGCATGGCACCTACACCCCACTGAAGTAGGCCGAAGGCCGCACGTCCGCTGCTTCATCTGTCACATAAACCACTTGATATAAAGGGGTTATAGCCTATGGAGAGGATACACCGAGGAGATTGCTCTCCCACAACAGCTATGCTGAGGACCACGCCGCCCGTGTGGCTTGCATCGCCCAGCCATCATAGGCCAACAGCACCCGCAGGGAGGGGCTTGGGGAGCGGCAAAAACAGATGCTACGTAAACTTTTTTACGTACGACGTGATTTTTTTTACGTACGACGTGATATTTTTTACGTAGCAGCGGTTGTCCACCTCCCGCGTCATAGTTTGTCTCGCCAGCCAT
>SFEP01000044.1 GCA_004557185.1 Bacteroidales bacterium | reverse complement strand
CGCCTGCCACGTTGACCACAGCGCCGGCAAGTGATTGCATTTGGGAAATTACGAAGCCGGACGATTATTATCGTATGGCTAATGGCAGCCAATACGCCGGCGGTACTTCGGAAAAGAACCAAGGTGCGTTGCTGGATGACGCTTCGAGTGACTTGGCAAAATGGACCATTGAGCACAATGGCAGTCAGTTCTCCGTGATCAATTATGGTCGAAGCATCGCTTCTGTAGATAATGCTTATCAATATCTCAGAGAAAATGCAACAAATGGTTGGGCTTGCTATACCTCCGATACAGGCAGTGCACCTCGCTTGTTCAAGAAAATAGGGGGAACGGTCCTTAGCGACTACTGCACGACCTTCCCCGATGTACAGTTGTCTGTGGGCGCAACCGGTTATGCTACGTTGTATTACAGCAACTACAACCTCGTAGTGCCCGAAAATACGGTAGCCTACACGTTTAGAAGCGAGAATGGTGCTCTCACGGAGAGTGAAACCTATGCCGAAGGTACAGTTATTCCCGCCGGTGAGGCTGTGGTGGTCCATACGGCCAATGACGTACCGTGCACACTCAACTTCAAGCAAGGTATCGCTACCGTCGATTGCGATGCAAACAGCCAGTTGTCGGGTACCGACGAGGAAACCGTAATTACTCCAGATGCTGATTACTATTTCTACGGCCTGTCGCTCAACAGCAGTAATGACATCAACTCGGTAGGCTTCTACTGGATGGTAGCTGACGGCGCTGCCTTTACCAACGGCGCACACAAGGCTTACCTGAAGATCAGGAAGAGCGAATTTGCAGGCACGCAGTCTGTCAGAGGCTTTGCGTTCAAGGACACGACTACCGGCGTGGAAAGCGTAGAAAGCAGCAACAACGCGCCGCAGGCTATCTACGACCTGACAGGACGCCGCGTCAGCAAGGCCGAAAAGGGTATCTACATTATCAATGGTAAGAAAGTCATTAAATAATCCCTTTACAAACGAAATCATGAAAAAGAATTATACAGTGCCCCAATCCACACTTCTGAAATTCTACCTCGAGGAGTCTGTTCTGATTCAGACCTCCAATGCGGTAGGCAATGGAGTGCAACTTTCCAACAAGCGCGAGTATGAAGATGACAATGCTTCTGATGGCAGTCACGCCTGGAGCTCCGACTTTTGGCCTGACGAAGGCGAAAAATAAATCTCTTCGAAAAAGGTGAAACATCGCAGCGGGTCGCACATGGTGTGCGACCCGCTGTCAGTTATAAAAGATTTGGGGATTTTCCGACATTTCCTGGAAAAAGACCGTTGCGGTTTGGCGGTACAATCAATAGAATTAATAGAATACCAAGAAGAAACTCAAATTCTCAACGCCAGTGAGAGAGTTTTACAAACATTATTATTATTGCACTTGCTTGTTGACTCTATAGAGGCTTTGCAAGTAAAAAACGGGGGTAAGGCTTGCAGGTAACGGGGGTAATGCGTACTTTTACACACCTAAAAAGGCATAGTTTGCGGCGTGCGCGGTGCACACGGCGGCTGTGCCACATGCTATCTTATGACTCCCTACAGCGATTTTGATTACCGTGTAGAGCCCTTCACCGAGGATGTGGCGGGTCGCATTTCGTGGGGCAATTTGGGCAACATCATGCTGCGTTGCGCCTCCATGCACGCTGGGCTTCATGGCTTTGGCTATGAGGATATGATTAAGGGCCACCATGTGTGGGTTCTTTCGCGCCTTGTCATCGACATCGACGAACGTCCGCGCAGCGGCGAGCCTTTCAGCATACGCACTTGGGTAGACAAACTCTACCGCCAGTTCACCGACCGCCACTTCAGCGTGCTGCGCCCCGACGGCTCGGCCTACGGACACGCCTCGAGCATCTGGGCCCTCATCGACACCGAAACGCGCCTGCCGGCCGACCTCACACAATTGCCCGAGGGCAGTTTTGCCGACATCTTGATGCCCGGCACCACGCCACCCATTGCCCCCATGGCCCGCATGCGTATGAAGGAGCCGCAACTGGTGGCCACGCACAAGGCGGCCTACTGTGATCTCGACATCAACGGGCACGTCAACTCCATACGTTACATTGAACTGATGCTGAACCGCCTCGACGCCGACGCCGTGCGGAGTCTCGGCGTGCGACGCATAGAGGTGGCCTACTGCCTGGAGGCGTACTGCCACGACGAGCTGCAGATATGGACGGCAGCCGACGAGGCAAACCCTGCCCGTACCCTCTTTGAAATACGCAAGACCACGGGCGAAGTGGTAGTCAAGGCAGCCTTCACACTGCGTGCCTGAGGCCGTCGCGGCCTGCGGCCCGTCCGCGTCAGCATCCATTCCTCATACTCTTATTCCTCATGCTTATGAAACGCTTGGTTTTCAACCGACCTTTTCTCGCCATGGCATCGCTCAAAGCCTATCTGCTTTGGCGCTGCTCATTTGGCTTGACGAAAAGGTTCCTATTTCTCCTTTGCATGATGCCCATGGCGCTGTGGGCACAGACTGATGCTGCGCCGCAACTGGCTGGCGTGTGGCAGCAGATACAGGTTGTCAAACAAAAGCAGCACCCCGTGAAGCTCCCCGTATGGAAGGTGCTTCAAGAGAGCGGTGCCTTCTGCACCTTCCTCATTGCCAACCAGTCGGGGCAGAGCATCATCACCAACGAGGGACGCTACGAACGCCTGAACGACTCTACCTATGTGGAGCACGTCACGGGCTCCATTACCGACCCCGACCTGGTGGGGCACGACAACGTGATTTCCTACCGCTTCAAGGGGCCTGACCGCCTCGAGGTGCACTACCAAATACCCGGCGCTACCCACGAGGGACGCGAAACGTGGGTGCGCGTCAAACTGCAGATGCCCTCGGACGAGGACTGACACCCCCTCTCCTCACACCAGAGCAGGCCAGCACACCACTCCCCTGCCCTGATGCACGACATCAACACATCAAAAACTTTATACATTTTCTTTCATGGGAAAAGTTCTCATCATCGGCGCCGGCGGCGTAGCCACGGTAGCCGCCCACAAAGTGGCCAAGAACACCGACGTGTTCAGCGAAATCATGATTGCCAGTCGCACCAAGTCGAAGTGCGATGCCATTGTCAAGGCCATCGGCCGTCCTGACATCAAAACAGCACAAGTGGATGCCGACAGCGTGGAACAGCTCTGCGCCCTCTTCAACGAGTTCAAGCCCGACCTCGTGATGAACCTCGCCCTGCCCTACCAGGACCTCACCATCATGGAGGCTTGCCTGCAGTGCGGATGCTCCTACCTCGACACAGCCAACTACGAGCCTAAGGACGAGGCTCACTTCGAGTACTCCTGGCAGTGGGCCTACAAGGAACGCTTCGAGCAGGCCGGCTTGACCGCCATCCTCGGCTGCGGCTTCGACCCCGGCGTGACGAGCATCTACACCGCCTATGCCGCCAAGCATCATTTCGATGAAATCCAGTATCTCGACATCGTAGACTGCAACGCTGGCAACCACCACAAGGCGTTCGCCACCAACTTCAACCCCGAAATCAACATCCGCGAAATCACGCAGAAGGGTCTTTATTGGGAAAACGGACAGTGGGTGGAAACCGAACCGCTGGAAATTCACCGCCCGCTGACCTACCCCAACGTAGGCCCGAAAGAGAGCTACCTGCTGCACCATGAGGAAATCGAGAGTCTGGTGAAGAACTATCCTACCATCAAGCGCGCCCGCTTCTGGATGACTTTCGGCCAAGAGTATCTCACACACCTTCGCGTCATTCAGAACATCGGCATGGCCTCCATCGTACCCATCAACTACGAGGGTCACGAAATTGTGCCCCTGCAGTTCCTCAAGGCCGTGCTGCCTAACCCGCAGGACCTCGGCGAGAACTACGACGGTGAAACGAGCATAGGTTGCCGCATCCGCGGTTTGAAGGACGGCAAGGAACACACCTACTACGTCTACAACAACTGCTCGCACCAGGCTGCCTACGAGGAAACGGGCATGCAGGGCGTAAGCTACACCACGGGCGTGCCCGCTTGCATCGGTGCCCGCATGTTCATGCTGGGTCTTTGGAAACGTCCCGGCGTGTGGAACGTGGAGGAGTTCGACCCCGATCCCTTCATGGAAGAACTCAACAAGCAGGGCCTTCCCTGGCACGAAATCTTCGACGGCGACCTGGAACTGGACTAATCAGCCACTTGTCACTGCCTACCCGTCACCGCGGGCAGCCTCTCCGATGTGGAGGGTTGCCCGCGGTGACGCTTTTGTGTTTGTAAAACCCTCGGCCAGCGGTGCTCGCAGCAGCCTGCCCACCTTGCGCAACAGATGATGCCCCCCTTCGCCACCTTCCGCCGGTTCTCCCCTTGGAGCGGGAAGTTGTGGCAAGCCACACACGATTGCGGGGCTTTCGGAGGATGAGAAAGCGCATCGCCAAAAGGCGCAGAGCATTCCCCCTACCAACTGGTAGCATGACAAGGAGCCAACCCGTTTTTACAAGACCGGAAACGGGAATGGACACTGGCTTCGCCATGTCAAGAAAGGGCTTCGTTCGTTGTCCACGGCCGTGGGCAACGTTGTCCACGGCCATGTGCAACGTCGTCCACGGCCATGTGTAACGTTGCCCACGGCCGTGGGCAACGCACAAGCGCCGTGGCTACTACCGCCACGCAAGTGCCCGTAGCGCTTATCCGATACATCGCCAGCCCTACGGTCTTTGCCTTGCACGTCGTTCGGTTTGCAGGCACGCTGCCCGCATGTTGGAGAGGAAGCGCACGGGCGATGGAGGGCGCGGGGAGGGAGACCTACGGATATGAAAAAATCCCCTACGCAAGAGGGTTGCGTAGGGGATTTCTCGTGCCATGCTGCGGCGGCGGAAGGCTTCAGCATGAGGGGCGCGTGAGGGTACTACTTGATGACGTGCTTACCGTAGTCAACACCACGCAGCTGGTAGTATTCGCTTTCCTTCTGCAAACGGTTGAGGAAGTCGTTGTACTTGCGCAGGGACTGGGGCGTCCATCCTGCCTCTGCCACGGCGGCCAGACGCGGGAACATGAGATATTCTACCACGTTGGGCTCTTCCACCCATTCCGTCCAGAAGTTGGCTTGCACGCCCATGTAGCGCTTCTGCAGGTCGGCATCGACGCCGGCCATGGGCACGTAGTTGTAGACAGCCTCCACGGTTTCGGTGCCATGCCCCTGCGAGCGCGGCTCGGATTTGAGGTCGCTCTGGCGGCGGTTGATGTAATAGGGAATCTGTGGCGTCAGGATGGTGCGCAGCCCACGCTGAGCGGCATCCTTGGCGGCGGCATCGGCACCCACCCATGCCATGATGGTGATGTCGGTGCCCAAAGGAGCGGTGTTGCCGTGCAGCACCTCATTCCAGAAGATGAGTTTGCGCTGCTGTGCTTGCGGCTTGGCTGCGATGTGGTCCTGCAACTGACGGTAGAAGTGGATTTGCAGGTCGCGGTACTTGGTAGACCCTATCTCAGCCAGTTGCTTCTGGCAGTCGGCATTCTGTTCCCACTTGTTGGTAGGACACTCGTCGCCACCCAGGTGCAGGTAGCCGAAGGGGAAGATATCGGTGAGTTCGTCGACCACATCCTTGGCAAACTCTACGGCCTTGGGGTTCGACACGTTGATAACATCGGGCGAAACACCCTGCCAGAGCCACACCTCGTGCGCGTTCTGGGGGTCGCAAGCCAGGAACTCGGGATAGGAAGCCACAGCAGCCTGCGAGTGGCCGGGAATGTCGACCTCGGGCACAATTTCAATGAAACGTTCGCGGGCATAAGCCACGATTTCGCGGGCATCCTGCTGCGTGTAGAAGCCGCCGTAGCGCTGGCCGTCGGGCTTCACCTCGCCCCAGCCCAGCACCTTGCTGTTACGCCAGGCACCCACCTCGGTGAGACGGGGGTATTTCTTGATTTCGATGCGCCAGCCTTGGTCCTCGGTGAGGTGCCAATGAAAGCGGTTGAGCTTGTAGGCTGCCATCACGTCGAGCAGTTTTTTGATTTCGTCCTTGCCGAAGAAGTGGCGGCCCTCATCGAGCATGAAACCGCGCCAGCCGAAGCGGGGCTCATCGCTGATGCTGACTGCAGGCAGGGTGAGCTTCGTGCCCTTGGCCACGGGCTGGCCGGCCAGCACGGCACGCGTGGGCAGCAACTGCTGCAAGGTTTGCAGGGCGTAGAAGAAGCCTGCAGGACGCGCGGCCTCGATGCACACCTGCTTGGGGGTTACCTGCAAGGTGTAGGCTTCGGGGCCGAGCTGGCTATTGAGTTTGAGCAGCAGGGCGGCCTTTCCAGCCTCTGCCTCCTTGCACTGCACGCCGGCTGCGGCCTGCAGTTTCTGGGCAAAACGGTTGAACACAAGGCGTATGCTGTCGCCGGGATAGGCATCGGTGTAGACATTCACCTTTTTGGAAAACACAAACGTGCCGTCGCCCTCTTGGCACACGGCCGGACGGGGAATGACCTGCAGTACGCCTTCGGCCCACATGGGCAGGGCACAAAGAGCAAGCAGGAGTGCAAAGAATTTGTTCTTCTTCATGGTATAGAATAAGGTTTGATGTGATGACTGCGATGAGGCTGACGGTGCTTACTGGTCGTCGTTCTTGACGTAACCTTGATATTCCTCGGGCAGGGCGTCCATGATGACGCGGTAACTCTCGTCCATGGTACGCTTGATTTCGGCTGCACTCTGCTCCGTGGGGAAGATGGGTTTGTGAATGACCATGCGCATGGCATGATGGTGCACGAAGTTGATGCCTGCCATACGGGTGAGCACGTCGAACGAGCCGTCGATGGTGATGGGCACGACGGGCAACTGGAGGTCGTTGGCCAACTGGAAGGCACCGCGGCGAAAGAATCCCATATGCCCCGTAAAGGTGCGCGAGCCCTCGGGGAAGACTACGAGCGACGTGCCGCCCTGCAGCGTATGACGTGCCTGCTCTACGGTGTCGTGAATGGCACGGGGCCCCGACTTGTCAACAAAGATGTGGCGTGCCTTGTAGCAGGCATAGCCAATGAGGGGCGCACGACGCAGGGACTTCTTCATCATCCACTTGAAGTTGCGGCCCAAGTAGCCGTAGACGAGGAAGATGTCCATGGGCCCCTGGTGGTTGGCCACGAACACGTAGCTCTGGTGCTTGTCGATGTGCTCACGGCCCTCCACGTGGATGGGCAGCAGGAGTATGCGGCACATGAAGCGACCCCACAGACTGCCGGGATAGTAACCCCAAAAGTGGGCGTTGAAAAGGCAGCCAACAGCCGTGACAAGGGCCGTAAGGGCCGTAGCCACAAGGATGAGCGGCAGGGCTATGAACAACTGATAGAGTTTGTAAAGCATGGTGGTCTGTGTAGTCGGTTGTTTCCGTCAAATCCCTAACGGGGCATGCCTTTTATATAATAAAGGAGTGGCAGGCAGCGCGTTAGCGGGTAAAGCATACGGCCTGTCCGCGGAACTTCTCGTCGGTGACGTGGCCGCGGTTGTAGATGGGGAAACCGTTGCAGAAGGTGCGCTCCACGCGCCAGCGGAAGGTGTGTCCCTCGAGCGGACTCCAGTTGCAGGTGCTCTGTATGCGGTTGGGGGTGAGCGTCCAGGGGCTTTGCGGCCGCACCATCACGAGGTCGGCCATGTAGCCCTCGCGCAGGTAGCCGCGGTTCTCCACGGAGAGGAGGGTGGCGGGGTTATGACACATGAGCTGCACGAGCCTTTCGAGCGTCAGTACGCCAGCGTCGACCAGTTCGAGCATGCTCACGAGCGAGAACTGGATGAGGGGCATGCCCGAGGCTGCCTTGACACAGCCGCCCACCTTTTCGCGCAGGGTGTGCGGGGCGTGGTCGGTGCCAATGGTGTAGATTTTACCCGTGGAAAGTGCTTGGCGCAGGGCGTCGCGGTCGTCGGCCGTCTTGATGGCGGGGTTCACCTTGATGCGTGTGCCAAGGCGCTGGTAGTCGGCCTCGGTGAAGAGCAGATGCCCCACGCAGGCCTCGCCCGTGATGAGCGCGTCGTTGGCGGGAATCATGTCGACCTCCTCACGGGTGCTGAGATGCGCCACATGCAGACGCTTTTGCCACGTGCGAGCCAGCTCGATGGCCTGACGGGTGCTCCGCACACAGGCTTCGCGGCTGCGAATGGCGGCGTGGTGGATGACCGAGGGGTCAGGGCCATACTGCGCCATGGCCTGCTGCATGTTGTGGGTGATGAGCGCGGTGTCTTCGCAATGCGTCATGATGGGCAGACGGGCATGCTCGAATACGGCATTGAGCACGCGCTCGTTTTCGACCAGCATGCCGCCCGTCGACGAGCCCATGAAGAGTTTGATGCCCGCCACCTTGCGGGGGTTGAGGCGCTCGAGTTCGTAAGCGTTGCCCGCGGTGGCACCGAAGAAGAAGCCGTAGTTGACCACGCTCTTGTGAGCGGCAATACGGCATTTCTCGCCGAAGGCCTCGAGCGTGGTGGTTTGCGGCACGCAGTTGGGCATATCGAACACGGTGGTGACGCCGCCCGCCGCTGCCGCACGGCTCTCACTGGCAAAGTCGCCCTTGTGGGTGAGGCCGGGGTCGCGAAAATGCACGTGGTCGTCGATGACGCCAGGCAGCAGGTAACAGCCGCTACCGTCGATGATTTCGTCGGCAGGAATGACGGGGTCGGCATCCTGACCCTCAATAATTTCATCAATGCGGTTGTCGTCAATCACAAGGGTGCCGAAGAGGCGGCGCCCCTCGTTCACCATCGTGACATTCTTGATTTGTGTACGAAAATGCATGGGTCTTTACCTTATCAATCAAAACGACGAAAAAATGCGAACCACTCAGGCTTGTGCCTTGCGCGGCTTGATTTTGCCCAAAAGGGCTGCCAGACGCAGACGCATCACGCCGAAGAGGGCTTCGCTGAAGATGCCGCCGCTCATTTTGCTGGTGCCCAACTGGCGGTTGACAAAGATGACGCTCTCCTCCTTGAGTTTGAAGCCGAGGCGCTTGGCGGTGAACTTCATTTCAATCTGGAAGGCATATCCCTTGAAGCGGATGGCATCGAGGTCGATGGTTTCGAGCACATGGCGGCGGTAGCACACGAAGCCCGCGGTGGTGTCGTGCACGTCGAGCCCTGTGACGAACTGCACGTATTTCGAGGCGTAGTAACTCATGAGCACACGTCCCATGGGCCAGTTTACCACATTGACGCCCGTGACATAGCGCGAGCCTACAGCCACATCGTAGCCCTCATCGGCACAAGCGCGATAGAGGCGCGGCAGGTCGTGAGGGTCGTGGCTGAAGTCGGCATCCATCTCGAAGATATAGTCGTAGCCTTTTTCAATAGCCCAACGGAAACCCGTGATGTAGGCCGTGCCCAATCCGAGTTTGCCCGCACGCTTGATGAGGTGTAGTTCGTCGGCAAACTCCGTAGCCATGAGCCTCTCCACAATGGCGGCCGTGCCATCGGGCGACCCGTCGTCAATGATGAGCACATGGAAGGGGTGCTCCTGGGTCAGTACGGCGCGGATGATTTGCTCCACGTTTTCCTTCTCATTATAGGTGGGAATAATCACCACGCTGTCACTCTTCTTCATAAGTAGTCAAGAGATTGTTGTAGGGTTGCTGCAAGTAAATGCACTGCAAAAGTAAGAAAAATACAGTGAGAATTATTACTTTTGCCCAAGCAAAGCATAGGACGCACGGAATATGCCTTGTTTTTCATCACAAAGGCCACAAGGCCACAAAACAATTTTTACCCTCAATAAATATGAAGAAGAGTTTGATTTTGGCCGCACTCGTCGTCCTCATGGCGGTGCCTGCTGCGGCCCAGCACTACGATATAGAAGGCACGGCGCCTGCCGGCATTACCAAGGTGTATCTGCGCTACGTGGGCGAACGTGAGAAGGCCGACAGCGCTGAGGTGAAGGAGGGCCGCTTCCGCCTGGCGGGCGACGCCCAAGGCCACGACTTCGCCTTTGTCACCACCCCCGACGGCGAGGGCGTAGCGCTGGTGCTTGACGGCAAGGCACAGGTGACGCTGCGCGAGGACATGATGTCAGGGCAGCCGGGCACCGTGGGCGGAAGTGCCGAAAACGACAGCCTGAACGCCTACACGGAGCGCATGATAGCCTGTTACCGCACCATGAATGCGCTGCGCGAAGAATACAATGCGCTGCGTGCCAAAGGCGAGGTGACTGAAGCCGACGAACAGCGCATGGACCGCGAATATGAGGCCGCCGAAAAGGCCCTCGCCGCCCTCACCCGCCAGGCCTGCACCGAACACCGCGACATGAAGTTCCCCGCCTTTCTGCTTTCCTCGAATTACAGCGTGATGGAACGCGAGGAGGTGATAGCACTGGCCGAAGAGGGGAACCCGCGCTTCATGCAAACCAGCATCATGAAGCGCTTGGCGGCCGCCATTGAGGGATGGAAACGCCAGGCCGTGGGCCGCATGTTTACCGACCTCACGCTCGACGACCCCGACGGCAAGCCACATGCGCTGAGCGAATATCTGGGCAAGGGCAACTACGTGCTCATCGACTTCTGGGCCTCATGGTGCGGCCCCTGCCGCAGGGAAATGCCCACGGTGAAAGCGGCCTACGAGAAGTATCACGCCAAGGGATTTGACGTGGTGGGCCTCTCCTTCGACCAGGACAAGGCAGCGTGGACCAACTGCATTAAGAGCATGGAACTGCCTTGGCATCACCTGTCGGACCTCAAGGGCTGGCAGAGCGCTGCAGGCTCTACCTACGGCATTAACTCCATTCCTGCCACGCTGCTTATCGGACCCGACGGCAAAATCGTAGCCAGCGGTCTGCGCGGCGAAGAACTGGAAAAGAAACTCGCCGAGATTTATCAATAAGACAGGAGGAGGGGCTGCGTGCACCCGCACCGCATTTTGCGGAAGCCTTCGCCACATGCCGCCTACTTTATTTCACCCACCCCAAAAGCCACGCTCATGAATGCTTCAGACCAGACTTTGCAACAGATAGAACGCGCCCTGCGAAAGGCTGCTTCGAAATTCCCCGCACAGGCTGAGTGCTACCCGCTCACCGACCTGCACCTGCAAGTGAAGCAGGAGAGCGGCGAACTCCTTGTATTCGACGACGACGACAACGAACTCACGCGCTGCGTAGTGGAAGCGTGGATTGGCAACCAGTCAGAAACCTTCTACGACGAGGTGCAACCCATCCTGATACAGGCGCTGCAGGCCATTAGTGAGGTGACGGAACACGTGGCCATTCTCAAGCCCTACTCCTACGTACTCATTGGCGAGGACAAGGAAACCATTGCCGACCTCATGCTGGTGGACGACGACACCATTGTGCTCAGCGGCGACCTGATGCAAGGGCTCGGCGAGGACCTCGACAAATTCTGGGAGGATCTGGCGGGCCGCGACGCACGCTGAGACCTGCTCAAACGATACATCACCACAAACAGGAGGCTGCCCACGCATGGGGACAGCCTCCTGTTTGTAATAGGGGTACACCTGATGGCTTTTATTCCATCTCGGCATCGGTTTCCTTCTCGGTGGCCGCTTTCTGATACTCCGACGGCGTCATACCGTTGATACGGCGGAAGGCGCGTATGAAACTGGCACTGCTGGTGTAGCCCACATCCTGGTAGATGGCCTGTATGGTGTGGTTGCCGTAGTGCTCTGTGTCCGACAACAGGCGGCAAGCCTCACGCACTCGAATTTCGTTGATAAGCATGCGGAAGTTCTTGCCGTAGGTTTCATTGATAATCATCGACACGTATTTCTGGTTCGTGCCCACATATTCGGCCAGCATGTTCACGTTGAAGTCGGGGTTGCCTATCAGTTTCATGTCGCAAAGGGCCCGCTCTAACTTATACTTGATGATGGGCCACTGCTGGTCGTCGTGCGAGTCGTGAATGGCTGCGGCATCGGTATGAGGCTCGACCTCGGCGGTGGCGGCAGCGTCGGCAGCAGCGGGCACACGGGCCGGCTCTGACTGCTGCGCGGCGGGCGTCAGCTCGGGAAGGGCCTCGGCCACCTGGTCGCGCAAGTCACGATAACGCACATCTGACTGAAACACGCGGCGGTTGGCCTCGACCACTGCGCGGTGGGCCTGGCGCAAACGGCGATTGGTGCGTATCACCATGATCACCGCCACACAGAGGGCTGCGATGAGACTCACGCACAACACAATGACCCACCACTGGCGGGTGATGGTGTGGCGCAGCCGTCCCGTAAAGGCGTTCTGCTGGTCGTCCTCATAGTTGGCCAGCGTAGCGGTGGCACGGGCCAGCCCCTTGCGGTTGAACACGCTGTCGGCCAGCGAGAGGCAGCGGTGCTTGTACTCCTCGGCCTGTTGTTCGTTGCCCAGCAGGTGGTAGGCTTCGGAGAAGAGGCGGTACACCGTGACAAGAAAGCCTTGGTTGGCGCGGGCCTCGGCGTTTTGCAGGCAACTTTCGGCACAAGCAAGTGCCTGCTCGCCCTTTTGCAGTTCAAGGTAAATAAGCCCCATTTCGCAGTATTGGCAGGCCAAGAGCATACCCTTGTCGCCATGCTGCTGGAGCACGCCTATCAGTCGTTCATGCGCCTTGAGAGCCTGTGTTCTGTCGCCTCGCAGCCTCAGCACGCGGGCTTTGTTGTAAAGCAGGAACACGTCGGTGGTGTCGTCCTGCACCAATTCCTGCTGTTTCTGAAAATAGCGCTCGGCCTGCTTCACATCGCCCAGACGGCAGTAGGCGCCCACAATGTTCGAGAGGAAGTGCTTCTGCAAATCTGTAAAGCCCAACTGCACCGCCAGGTCGTAGCCCCGATGCATGTAGCGCAGACTGCGTTCATACTCGTCGCACGAGAAGTAGACCGTGCCAATGTAGCCCAGCGCCCGCACTTGCGATTTTTCGTCGCTTTCGGCCTCGGCTTGCTGCACGGCCTTGGTAAAACAGTTGAGAGCCTGCGGCAGATTGTTCTCACGCATACAGACTATGCCCTCTTTTACCAGCCCTTGCGCCGCGCCGCCTCCCGCGGCACGCTGTGCGAACAGGGTGGCAGGCACGAGCCAAAGCATGAGGGAAAGTATGTAATAAATGAGGTATTTCATGTAGGTGGTAGATTGTCTGCGAGCACCCTTGCGACCTCCTGCTGCAAGGGTGCTCAAATATTTTGCAAAGTTAAAAATTTCTTCACAAAAGGGCTTCCACTGTGCGATTTTCATGGTTTTGAACTTTCAATTCATGAATTGAAACATATTGTCAGCCTCTTTTTGCCGCATCAAAGTGGCAGATAATATACATTTGCAAAGAGCGCAAAGCATAGAGCAAGCACCGTGACAGACGGAGCTCTCGTATTCTTGACTTTTGGCACGCGCTGCTCGGTTATGCAGGCTTCGTCCCATTTTAACAGGTAGGCGCCGCTTCATTTTGCAAAAATCGCTCTCCTTTGAGCCACGCGTTGCACCTTAGCGCCGGCCACGGCCACTCCTTTATATATAATAAGGGGAGATGCCCTCGCCGCTTGTGCGCTATCCGCCTCAAGATTTTGACTTTTTCCCAAAAACTAAATTCATACCTATGAAACAAACTATACACTCAAAACGTACCTTTGGCTGCTTGCTGTTAGCCTGCAGCATGGTCTTCTCATTCGTCACGGCCTCGGCGCAAGTCGGCGGCGCGGGCGAAACCTACCGCGTGAGCACCGCGCAGCAGAAGCGGGGCGTGCTGTTGGAAGAGTTTACAGGCATTCACTGCGGCTACTGCCCGCAGGGTCACGCCGTGGGGCACACCCTGATGCGCGCCACCGACCTCATCACCGTGGTAGCCGTGCACGCCGGTTATTTTGCCGTGCCGCAAATGGACGAGCCTGACTTCCGCATCGAGGAGGGCGAGGCACTGAACACCTATTTCGGCGTGTCGAGCTATCCCTCGGGCTTGGTGAACCGCCAGTGGTTCACGGACTACGACACCTACGTTACGGGCCGTAGCTCCTGGACGGCTGAAACGAAGAGGCTCTCAGCCGAAGACGCGCCGCTCAACCTGCTGGCCACCGCCACTTACCACCACGACACCCGACTGGTGGACGTGCGTGTGGAGGGCTACTTCACCGCCTCCATACAGAGCGACAGTCTGGCACTCAACGTGCTCTGGACGCAGAACAACATCATTGGTCCGCAGAACGGCGGCAACATGGGCGAGGAATACGTTCACCAGCACATGCTCCGCGGCTTTGTGTCGCCACTGTGGGGCGACGCCCTGCCCGTTAACCCCTCGGCGGGCACCTATTTCGCCAAGAATTACAGTTTCACGCTGCCCTCCCAGTTGAATGAGGCCGACGTGAAACCCGAAGATGTGCGCATAGTAGCCTTTGTAACAGACGGCAAGGGTGATGTGCAGCAAGTGACAAAATGCCTGCCTGCTTGCGAGGGTTACAGCGCACCTCTTTCAGCCTTGCTGGGTGAGCCCAAGATATCCATCGGCACGTACTACGGCTTCCAGTTCTTCGACGTAGAACTGCAGAGCACCACCACCGACACCATCCGCACCGCCACCTTCGACATCACGGTGAACGGCATCTCGCACACCGCCGAGTGGAGCGGCTGCCTGCCGCCCATGGAGACGCAGACGCTGCGTCTGCCCTGCTCCTACGACGTGGTGGAGAATGCTCTCAACTCCTGGCGCATCAGTTTGCAGTCGCTCAACGGCCAGGCCGCCAGTTGCGAGCCCTTGCAGGGCGACTTCTCCGCTCCCATCGCGGCCACGCCACAAATCAAACTGACGCTGAAGACGAACAAGGAGGCCTCCGACAACCACTTCCGCATACTCGATGCCGAGGGCAACGTGGTGAAGGAGTTCGGCCCCTTTGCCGACGGCGAAGTGACGAACCTCACGGAGGACTACACGCTCGAGCCTAACAGAGTCTACTGCTTCGAGGCAGCCGACGACTGGGGCAACGGCATCTACAGCCCCGCCGGCTACTACACCCTGCGCTCCTCCGACGGCAGCGTCATCCAGCAAGTCTACGAACTGCCTGCCTTCGGCGTACGCAGCTTCTTCACCACGACCAAAACGGCCGAAGCCATCCGCGAAGTCCTCACGGCCGAGGGTCTGGCCGAGGTGTTCGACCTCAACGGCCGTTCGCTCGGCACCATGCGCCCCGCCCGCTCCGCCCTGCCCGCCGGCATCTACCTGCTGCGCGACGTGCAGACGGGTCACACCACGAAATACATTGTGAAATAAAAGATACAGGACGCCACGCACCTGCATGGCTCCACCCCACTAACCCTGAGCCGCTCTTCACGGGGCGGCTCCCTAAACTTTCTTTTTTATGAGGAAAATACTACTCTCGCTCACCGCAGTGCTCCTTTCGCTCACTGCTTCGGCGCAATGGACAGACTCCTACGAACAGGCAGTGCGCGCCTTGGGCCCCGGCAACGCCGACTCCTTCTACGAGAACCTCACCTTCACCACGTCGAAGGGCGACACTTACGTGCTCACCGTCCGCCCCAATGGTTTGGACGACTTCGGCCGTACACGTCTGGACTACCGCATGCAAATTCTAGACGCCAACGGACACCTTGTGCTGCCCGAGGGCGGCCAAAGCGTATGCAACTACGCCAACCGTTCGTACCTCGTGGTCAACACCACGGGCTATGTCGACAACGACAACAACCTCCTCGTCATTGCCCACGACGCACGCAACGCCGCACCTGAATCTGACGACCTCAGCTACACGGTTCACAAATTCAACGCCAAGGGCGAGTCCTTGTGGGAACCCGTGATGCTGTGGGATGGCGAAACATTCGGGGGCAGCGCCGGCATCAACGTGACGCAGACCACCGATGGCGGCTACGTGTTCACTTGGACGAGCTTCAGCATGACGGAAAATGCCCCCCAAAAAGTGCACATCGAGAAGGTATCGAAGGAGGGCAAGAGTGTGTGGAAGCGCACACTGAGCGACACGAAGAAGTCGTACGGCTACCCCTACGTGCAGGAATGCGGCGACAACGAGGTCATGCTCGTTTACCTCTACGGCTCCAACCAGACGGTGTATGCTCAGAGACTCACCGCCGACGGCCAGGACAGTTGGGAATCACCTGTCAAGGTGTACCAGGGCGGCTTCGACCAGATTCCTATATGGACGCACCTCCAGGTGGAGAAGGCTCCTGATGGCGTCTTCATCGGCTGGCGCGACGATCGCAACTACGAGGACGTCTTCTCGGGCTACATCTCTTACATCAAGAAGGACGGTACCTACGGTTTCCCCAACACCTACAACGCCCTCAAGGTGAGCTACGCCAGCGAATACTCACGCATGGAGCCCCACATCGTGGTCGACGAAGCCCACCAGTGTCTTTACGCCATCTATCGCCAGTACAGCCAGGCCTACCAGAGTTACAAGGGCATCTTCATGCAGAAAATCGGCTTCGATGGCGACCTGAAATGGGGGCCCGAGGGCGTGGCTGTAGTGCCCATTCAGAACAGCGTCGACCTGGGTTACTTCTCCATCCAGATGGCCGGCGACAACGAGGTGGCCGCCTTCTGGCAGCAGCATGTGAACAATGTCACCACCTCCTACTATCAGAAGTTTACGGCCGAGGGCGAACCCGTGTTCGAGGAGAACCTCTGCTTCAACCCTACCGCATCGACGAAGTTGAACCTCTGCTCCTCGCGCCTGCTTGAAGGCAAATATTGGGTGATGAGCTGGCTCGACTACTGCGACACGAAGGAAACCGACACAAAGAAGCAGGCTGCCGTCTATCTCAACCGCCTCAACGTAGACGGCACCATGGGCGGCCTCTCCGAGGGCATCCGCCAGCTTCCCGCCACTACTGAAACCGACGCACCCACCGAAATCTACGACACCCACGGCCGCCGCGTGCCCGCTCTCGGCAGCAAGGGCGTCTACCTCGTGAAGCGCGGCCAGCACGTGCAGAAGGTCATTCGCTGACAACGCTAAGGGCCGGCAGGCACTCCTTTATATATATATAGGGCCGGTCCACCCATTTTCACAGCACTTTCTTATTAACCCCGTGCGCGGCGCCGACGGAAGGCAACGGCGGCTCCGCGCACACCAATTCTCTCATAGCTTATGAAGAAACTGTTTACATTGTTTGCCCTCCTGGCAACAGCACTTGTGACCGTACAGGCTCAAGTGACGCAAGTCTACGGCTTTGAGTCAAAGCAGGGCACCTATACCGCTCTCACCGACGGTACGGCGCTGCCCTTCGCTGCTCAGGGCGAGGACTTCGATGAAAAGGTGTTTGCTGCCGACGGTTCGGTCATTCCCGATGCCGGCTCGTATGCAGGCATTCCCATCGGCTTCGACTTCAAATTCAACAACCAGCTGATGAAGCAGTTCCTCATCACCTCCGGCGGTTGCATTCTGCTGGGCGGCGATGCTGTCAACGTTATCAGCACCAACTCCAACGGCTACTTTGCCCTTGCCACCGACGGACAGGGTGAAAACGTTATTGGCTGCGGTAACCAGAAAGGTAACATTGCCAACGAGCACACGGCCATTTCCTACAAAACCGAAGGTGAAGCCGGACAGCGCGTGCTCACCGTAGAGTGGAAGGAGCTTGGTCTGAAAGCAACCTACTTCGACAACGACTCTGTGTGCGTGTCGCAGCAGGTAAAACTCTACGAGGCCGACGGCAAGGTGGAAATCATCTTCAACGGCTGGGCTTCGGCTGAAAAAGCAGAGAACGCCTACTTGAACGTGCGTGCCGGTATCCGCGGTACGGGCGACGACTACCTCTTCGCAACCGACTCCTGGACAGAACCCGTGGCCGACGCCAACATGGGCGACATCACCTTCACCTACGACCAGGCACCTGCCGACGGTCTGACCTTCACCTTCACCCCGCCTACCGACTGTGCCGCTCCCAGCGCACAGCCCACCAAGCTCGTTTTGAGCGCCACCAGCACGGGACTGTCGGGCGAGTTCAGCGCAGCCGCCGACGCCGACCACTACCTTGTTCTCCTTTCGGAGGAAGAGACTCTCAGCGAACTCCCTGCCGACGGCAAGTTCTACGAGAAAGACGAAGTGCTGGGCAACAGCCAGGTTCTGGCCTACTCCACCGCACTCGACTTTGAGCTGAAAAAAGGTTTGAAAAGCAACACCACCTACTACATTCACGTCTTCAGCGCCAACAGCTATTGCATGTATGGCCCCAAGTACCTCACAGCAGCACCGCTCACCTTGGACGTGGTGACGCGCCCCGAAGCTCCCGCCAGCCTCACCGCAGCCAGCACAGGTCTGACCTCGGGTAAGGCTGCCGTAGCCGCCAACGCTGCCAACGAGCAGGTGGTGGTGGCCCTCATCAACGAGCACGCCTACAACGAATGGAATCAGGGTCTGCCCGTAGGTGCATTCGGCACACCTGACGACGAACCCGCCGTCAACGAAGCCATTGAGGGCGGCGGCCAGATTATCTACGTAGGCCCCGCCACCGAGTCCATCGTGCTCGACAACCTCGACCAAGACGGCCTCTACTACCTCCGCGCATGGAGCATGGATGCCGACGGTCGCCTCTCGTCCACCTACGTGGATGCCAACTTTGCTACGGGTAGCAACGTACCCTTCACGCTCGACCTCAGCCGCCATGTGGAGTACAACGAACTCATTGGCTGGCCCCAGAGCGGCGGCTTCACCAAGGACCTCAACCAGGCCACCGAGATAGCTTCCGTAACCTGCGCTTACCAGCCTTCGGGCGAAGGTGCCATCAACTGGCTCATGACCCCCTACGTGCAACTGGGCGAAGGCGCTCACCGCATCAAGGTCAGCTTCAACATCTGCACCAAGGGACGCTGGGGCATGAACGGCGCACCCTACGACGAATGGAAGGAAGGCGACGAACTGCACTTCCAGGTGTCGGAGGACGGCGAAAACTTCACCGACATCAAGGTGTGGAACGCCGACGACCCCGCTACGTGTGAGTCGGCCGACGACTTCCCCGTCTACACCCTGCCCTTCGAGGCATTTGCAGGCAAAATGGTACAGATTCGCATGTGGTGGAAGACCTTTGCCGACGTCAAGTTCGTGATGCGCAGCTTCAAGGTTGAAAATGTGGCTGCTTCGCAATATCCTGAGAACATCGCCGTAGTGCCCGGCAGCATCTTTGCCGACAAGGCCAGCATCGACTGGACCACCGTGGGCGATGCCACCGCTTGGAAACTGCGCTGGCGTGCAAGCGGCAGCGAGGATTGGCACGAATTCGACGTAACCGAAAAGCCCTACGCACTATCAGGACTGCCCGGCTGCACAGTGATTGAAGTGCAGATGGCCTCCGTCTTAGGCGAAGCCGTCAGCGACTGGAGCGAAGTCCTTAAGTTCACCTCGGGCTACAGCGTTCCGTTTACCGAGAAGTTCCAATTCTCCGAACTGCCCAGTGTATGGGAATCTGCCGTGGGCAAACTTGCCTCGCCCACCGTATTCGATGCTAAGGCCGAACCCGTTTGGGGCTGGTTCTCCAACTGGTTGGGCGCCCACCTCGACTTCGCCCCCTACGGCAGCAACGAATGCAACGAATGGCTCCTCATGCCCTCCCTCGACCTGGGCGACGGCACAGCCAAAGCCTACGACCTGCAAGTGAAGATGCTCGTGGCCGACATGGCCTCGGCCGAAGATGCCAAGTACATGCTCGTCGTTTCGCGCGACGGCACGACCTTCAACGCTGACGACGTGGTAGCCACCTTCACCAACGAGGACCTGCCCGAAGTGTTCGAAGAATGGACCATCGGCGCCAACCTCGCCGGCATCACGGGTGTGGTTCGTCCCGCCCTCTACATCGAGGCTACGGGTACGCCCGCTTCGCTGCGCATGGTGTCAGTCAGCGTGAGCGAGAAGGACGTGGACACGGCTATCAGCACACTGCCCGCCGACAACACCAACCTTGAAGGCGCTGCCATCTACGACCTCAGCGGCAAACTCATGCCGCAGGGCAAACTGAACAAGGGTGTCTACATCCTGCGTCAGGGTGGCCACAGCAGCAAGGTGCTCGTGAAGTAGCAAGCATTGACTCTCTCAATCTGACGCAGTGGGCGCTGCCGCGCACTACTGCCCTCTCCCAGCCCGCCGGTGCCTTCCGGCGGGCTTTCTTGTGCACCTGCACGGAACCCTCGCGCAGCATCCCGTCCGGGCAAGGCCGGAAACCGTTTCGGCAAGGCGAGAAACCGTGACGAAATGCCGCTTAATCATCTGCCACGGCGCCGTGGCAGACGTGCCACGGGGCGCTGGCAGACGTGCCACGGCGCCGTGGCAGACGTGCCAGGGCGCCGTGGCAAATAATTTCAAGGCATTCCGCAGGGAAAACGCACGAAATATTTATTGGGTTCAGCCTTCCGTTTTTCCGAAATGCGAGATGAACAGATGAATGATTTTTTCGAGGAATTTCGGGTTC
>SFEP01000094.1 GCA_004557185.1 Bacteroidales bacterium | reverse complement strand
AACCCGAAATTCCTCGAAAAAATCATTCATCTGTTCATCTCGCATTTCGGAAAAACGGAAGGCTGAACCCAATAAATATTTCGTGCGTTTTCCCTGGGCCCGTGGCAACGCACTGTCTGCCTCACAGGAATGGAAATTAAAGGGATAAGACTGCTTGTCTGCCGTACAGAAACGGAGGATGACGCATAAGGGACGCAAGTGTGGAGTGGAGAGGTAGACGTATTACTTGCCTCGGGGCGAGGCCATTATCTACAAATATAGCTGCCCGATAAAGTCCTTGTCAGTCATACGCCGTGCGGCGGCAGGCTGACTGCCGTGAACTTTATCGGGCAGCTATTATATATATAAGGAGTGGTGGGCGGCTACGGTGGCGGGTCAGTGCACCATGAAGGTATATTCGGCTTTCACCGTGAAATACTGCCAGGAGGGCAGCGTGTAGGTCACCTTGCCACCGTCAGCAAAGTCGGTAGTGTAGCCCGTACCGTACTTTTCCTGCCAGTTCACCACCTGCCCCGAGGTCTTGTATTTTCCACTGAAGGTCACCTTGTAGGTTCCGGGTTGCGTCACTGTCATTGTGTCGGTCGGTTCCTGGGGCTTCTGGTCGTAGATGACTGATTGCGTGTATCGGTGCGATGCATCGCCAGCGTTCGACGTAGCCTCCCAGCCATACTGTCCTAAATAAAGCAGTTTGCCCGCGCGGCTTTGCTTAAGTGTCACCACGAAGCGTTCGCCCGCTTTCACCTCGGTAGCGTTCTTGTCGAGGGGCTTCACTTCAAAACCCGAGAAAACGGGCGGTTCGGAGGCATACTTGGGGTTGTCGGTATCCTCGGAGCAGGCGCAAAGGGCTGCGCCACATGCCAAGGCTGCGAACAGGCGCAGGTAGTGATGTGTCAACTGAGTCATAGAGTTTTTGGGTTTGTAGATGGGGGTGTGACAAGAGAGAGAGTAAGAAGGGGGGGAGCCTATTGCAGTTCGGCATCGCCTTGACGCACAATGTACAGCTCGTCGTCGTGGCAGTCCACCACGGTCGATTGCCCCAGGCTGCCCATGCCGGCATCCACCGTCAGGTCAACCAGGTGGCCAAAGGCCTCGTCAATGAGTTCGGGGTCGGTTTGATACTCGGGTTCGGCCATGTCGTCGGTTGGCAGCGAGGCAGCCATGAGCGGCGCGCCCAGTTGCTGCATGATTTCGGCCAGCACGGGGCACTGTGGCATGCGTATGCCCACCTCGCCCTGCGTGCGGTGACGGAACACCTTGGGCAGTTTGTTCTTGCCGGGCAGGATGAAGGTGAACGGCCCCGGCAGGTTACGCTTCATCACTTTGTAGACGGTGTTGGAGATGTGCGCGTATTCGCTGATGGCGCTCATGTCGTAGCAGATGACTGAAAGCGGATGTTCGCGTGGGTCAATCTGGCGAATGCGGCAAATGCGTTCCACGCTCCTTTCCTTGAGCGCGTGGCACATCAGCGCATAGGTGGTGTCGGTGGGCAGTATCACCACACCGCCGTCGAGCAGCGTGCGCACCACCTGGTCAATGCGTTCATGCGGGTTGTCCTTGCTATAGAGTTTCAGCATGTTTTTCGTAAATACAGAGGGTTGGTGTGGGTGAGAAATGGCAGGCTCCGTGCCCTCCTTCCGCTTAGGCCGCGAGGATCAGAAGCGTTTCAAAGCCTGGTAGAGTCGCTGTATGGGCAGGCCCACCACGTTGAAGTAGCTGCCGCGCAGTTCCTCCACGGCCACCAGTCCTATCCATTCCTGAATGCCATAAGCTCCAGCCTTGTCGAGCGGGAGGTAGCGGTCCACGTAGTAGTTAATTTCGTCGTCGCTAAGGTCTGAGAACTTCACTTGGCTTGTCACAGCAAAGTTCTCCATGTCGTTGGCCGTAATGATGGTTACGCCCGTAATGACCTGGTGCACCTGTCCGGCCAAAGCCCTCAGCATGCGGCGTGCGTCGTCGGCATCGTGTGGTTTGCCCATCACCTCACCTTGCAGGTAGACGATGGTGTCGGCCGTGATGAGCAGTTCGTCGGGTCCCATAGAACTGCGGTAAGCGTTGGCTTTGTTGCGCGAAATGTAACGCACGATGTCCTCGCCGCGCAGGGTGTCGGGGTAACTCTCGTCGATGCCGAAGAGGGTGCGCACCTTGAAGGGGATACCCAGCCGTTGCAGCAGTTCCTTGCGTCGTGGCGAGTTGCTGGCCAGCACCACGTTGTATTTTTTCAGATTGTCAAGCACGGTATTGTTTCTTTAAGAATGGGTGTGCGGCCGGCATAGCCTGCGCCGCGTCGTAGTATGTTACGCTGAAGAGAGAGAGGGAAGGATATGTGGCGTTCACGCCTATCCTTTACCAACCAAAGGCCTTCTTGTCGGCCATCCATTTGCCTTGCGCCTTCATGGTCTGTTCCACCACGTCGCGCACACAGCCGCAGCCACCGTTCAGTGCACTCACATAGCGGGCTATGCTTTTTATTTCGGCCGCGGCATCGGCTGGGCAGCAGGGGCATCCGCACTGTTGCATCACTTCGTAGTCGGGAATGTCATCGCCCATGTAGAGCACCTCCTCGGGCTGCAACCCCGTCATGGCCAGCCATTCGTCGAAGACTTCAATCTTGATGGAAGCACCCATAAATACGTGGTGAATGCCCAAGCCCTGGTAGCGTTGCCTTACGGCTTCGCTGCGTCCGCCAGTGATGATGGCCACATCGAAGCCGCATTTCACGGCCAGTTGCAGGGCATAGCCGTCCTTGATGTGGGCGGTGCGGTGGGGCTGTCCGTCCTCGCCGAACAGGTACACATGGTTGGTGCTCAACACGCCGTCTACGTCGAAGGCGAAAGCGCGTATTTTCGTCAGGTCGTAATCTATCATGTCGTTTCTTGCCTTTTGCCGTGCGCGTCGTCGTGGCCGTCGGCACGGTGGGGGTGTGATGCTTGCAGTTGCGCTATGCTTGCGCTCATTTCTTGATAAATGCGTTGCACGTCGGGCTTGCCCTCGAGCATGTGGCTTTGGCGTTGCAGCACTGGCCTGTCGCCTCGCACGGCCGGTCCCGTCTGGGCCTCGGCGGGATGCATTTCGTGCACCTTAGCCGCTGTCTCGTCAATCAGCGGCAGCAGGCAGCGCGGGTCGATGCCTGCCTCTTCAAGCACGCGATAGGCCAGATGGTAGCAGTGATTGGTAAAGTTGCAGGCAAACACGGCTGCCAGGTGCAGGTGTCGGCGCTCTGTGCTGTCGAGGTGCACCACGTGGCCAACTATGCCGCGTGCCAATGCCTCGGCCTCAAGCAGCGTACGCTCATCCGTAGCCTCCACAAAGCAGGTGGCCTGCTGCAGGTCTGCGTGCCGCTCTTTACTGAATGTTTGCATGGGATAAATCACCGCGGCGCGGCGGTGGCACGTGGCCAGCACTTGCAGCGGCACGCTGCCTGCAGTGTGCGCCACCACGGCCTCGGGGGGCAGGGGCAGGGCTGCCAGCTCGGCGGCCAAGGGGGCTATGCTGGCATCGCTCACGCTGAGCAAATACCAGTCGGCCGCAGGCAACTGCCCAACGCTCGTGACGGCCAGGGCATCGGTCAAACGGCTTGCCAAGGCTTGGGCGTGCTCCAAGTGGCG
>SFEP01000043.1 GCA_004557185.1 Bacteroidales bacterium | reverse complement strand
TTCATCCGACCTTTTCTCGCCATGGCATCGCTCAAATCCTCTCGGCTTTGGCGCTGCTCATTTGGCTTAACGAAAAGGTTCCCACCGGCGGC
The DNA here is from genome assembly GCA_004557185.1 of Bacteroidales bacterium. Lineage (GTDB taxonomy): Bacteria > Bacteroidota > Bacteroidia > Bacteroidales > Bacteroidaceae > Alloprevotella. The sequence continues at coordinate 25,321 of SFEP01000043.1, read as the reverse complement.
CTGTTTTCACGACCCGCCGCCCTGCCGAAAATAGATGCTACGTAAAAAATTTTACGTACGACGTGATATTTTTTACGTACGACGTGACATTTTTTACGTAGCATCTCCTTTTCCCGTCCCCCCGCCCCGCCGAAAACCGATGCCGTGAAGGCCACTTGCTGCGCTGCTGGAGACCGATGCCGTGAAGTGTTTTCGTCACGCGGTGCGGGTTGGTTGTCACGCCATCTGTTTCGACACGTGCTTTGCTCGTTGTGCTTTGTCGGCTTTCGCGTCATGGCAAGAGGCTGGGGCGGAGGGGACGGAGGGGATGATACGCCGACTCCCGCACCGTGGGCACGGCGCGGGAGTCGCTTGTTAGGGGTGAAGGCTGGCGGGTTGGCGCCGGCCTGGGCTTTATCAGGGCAGCATGATTTTGCTGGTGCTGATGTGCTGCGGGGTGCGCTTCTGCACCACGTAGAGGCCGGCGGGCAGCGAGGCGGTGGCCTGGGCTGCGCTTACGCCGCGAAGGTTGCGCACGAGGCGGCCAGCTTGGTCGTAGACGGTGTAGTCGGCTGCGTCGGTGCCGAGCGAGGCGATGCCCGTCTGGGTGGTGTTGTTGACACTGAGCACGAGGTACTGGTCGGCTGCTCCACGTGAGGCCAGTTTCACATAGGCTTCGTGCACGCCCTCGTCGTCGGAGTTGAACTTCACGGCGAAGTTACCGCCTTCGGTCGGCAGCGTGGATGTGGTCAGGGCAAACTTGCTCTTGTTGGCGCCGCCGAGGGTGAGGGTGATGGGCTCGGCCAGGTTCTCGGTGCTGACGCTCACAGTGGTGCTGAGGGCATCGGTTCCGGGATAAGCCTCGAAGGCCAGGCTGTTGGCTGAGAGGCGCATGAGCGGAATGTCGGTGCGGCCGTAGGTGACATCGTCAATGTAGTAGGTGGCGCTGCTGGTGCGGCCTCGCTCGCCGGTGAAGCGGAAGGCCATGAAGAACTTGTCGGCCAAGGGCTGACCGTCGAGGTCGATGTGGTACTCAAACCACTCGCCGCTCTCGTCCTGTGTGCAGGGCATCTGGAAGCCCTCAACGGGTGCCACATCCATGTTGCCCTCGGCGAGGTCGATGTAGCAGAGTTCGAGTCGGTCGGGTTGCTCGTTGCGCAGATAGTCGCCGCGTACACGGAAGGTGAACATGCGCGAAGCGGCGTTCTTGAAGTCGAGGGCGGGCGTGACGAGCATCATCTGTGCGGGCGTTTCGTCGCCTTCGTTCACAAAGGAGTCGTAGGCGGTTACCTTGGCCGTTTTCTCGCCCTGCGATGCGTCGGTGTCGCCAAACTCATAGCCCCACCAAGCGCGGTTGCCCACTTCGGCTATGTTCTTCCAGCCTTCGAGAGCCAGCGGTTTGTTTTTCTCAACAGTGTCGAAGTGCTGCTGCATGATGGTGAGGGGTGCGCTGTCGTCGAGGGGCAGGCTGTCGCCCTCCTTGTCGCCCTCTTCCTGTGAGCCCGTGGCTGTGCCTGTAAGGGGAATGTGGATGTCGACCATGCCGAGCGAGGTGATGATGATTTCGTTGCTATACTCGCCGGCCTCAGTGGGTGCGAAGGTGACGGTGATGGGCGTTTCGGCCTGCTTGGGGAGCATGCCTGTGCTCAGGCGGAAGGCGCCGGGCGTTGCCAGACTTACGTAGGCGTAGTCGGGCAGGTTGACGGTGGTCACGGTGAGTGTTTGCTCATGCGTTTCGCCCACCTTGGCCTGGAAGGCTGCGAGGGGCACGGGGTTGGCCTCGATGGACGAGGGGTTGGCGGGGTCGATGGCGTAGGCTGAGAGGGCGATGCTCTGCGAGAGCTGCGGCGCTGCCGGGCAGTCGATGAGGATGCGGGCGCTGTGCTTGCCCACGGCATCGGGCTGGTAGGTGATGACCACGTCGGTTTCGCTGCTGCCGGCGCTGATGGTGGCCACCGAGGTGGTGAAGAGGCTGCGGTTCGTGCCCGTTACTTCGATGGTGACGTCGCCCGGCAGGTGGCGTGCGCTGATGTGTAGTGTGCCCACTTGGTTGGAGGCTCCCACCTGTCCCTCAATCATGGGCAGGGTGGTGGGCGTTACCTCGATGGCGGGTTCGCCAGCGGGTACCCACACGTCGTCGGCGCTGCGCGGACCGATGATGACGGCGCTCATTGAGGTAGAGAGGCCCACCACCTCGGCCGCCTCGGTGGGAATGCTTGTGCCGATGAGGCTCGTTTGCTTGAAGATGCGCATTTTACCCGCTTCGGTGCCATCGTTCATCACGGGCTGCGTCATGCCCTCGGCAAAGGTGGCGTCATTGGTAGTGAGGGTCACGTGGCTCACGTGCACCAGGCGGTTGATGTAGGTTTGGGGTGCTTGCTTGATGTCGAGCAGGGTGGCCTGCACGGGCTCCACTGTGTTGTTCTGGCTGAGCACGGTGCCGATGTGTGGCAGCCAGGGCTGGAAATTCTTGACGCCGAAGGAATTGATGATTTCGCCCACGATGCCCGTCACCTTGTCGCCCTGCTGCAGGGTGGTTTTGGTTGCCGTGTAGATGTCTTTGAGTGCCATGCCGCCCGTGGCGTCCTGCAGGTAGTAGACGACGGGGCTGACGGCTGCATCGACAAACGATACGACGGCCTCGCCTGTGTAGAGGTAGAAGGTTTCGCCCACACCGTTGTTGAGTTCGGCCAAGGTGCTGACCTGGGTGACGGGCGTTGACTTCCACGTGAAGGTGAGGGTGACATCGTCCATGCCCTCGCTTGAGAGCACGATGCTGCCGCTACCCGTGGAGCCTTGTGCAGCGCACAGCGTGAGGGGGAGCATGTAGCCCTCGGCGCTCTGTGCGTCGGCTGCGCTGATGGTGCTCACCTGCGAAGTGAGCTCGGTGCCCTGGGGCGTGACGGTGATGTCGGAGGTGAGGTTGGCGGCCTTGATGTGGAACTGGATGTTCTGCGCAATGCCCTCGAAGGGGTAGCCGAGGTCGAGTGCTGAGGCTGTGTAGGTGATTTCGGGTTTCGTCTCCTCGCTGCCGCCGCCGCTCTCGCCGCCACCCTCGCCCTCGGTGCTGAAGAGGGAGGCGTAGTCGGTGGCCACGCGCAGCATGCCGACCAGCATGTCGGGGGCAGCGGCTGACGACTTGCCGCACTGGCGGAGCTCAAAACCCTGCAGACCGTAGTTTCCAAGCTTCGAGCCGGTCGTGTTGATGTTGGTCTGTGCCGCGGGTGTTGCGGGCTCTTCGGTGTAGGAGGAGGGGTTGATGTAGAGTGTCACGATGTCGGCAGACCCGTCGCCCACCTGGGTGTCCTTGATGGCGTATTTCACTACCACCAGCAGGGTGGTGCCTTTGGCGTATTCGCCCTCGGCATAGACGGGATTGGATCCGCCGCGCTCCACGCCCACCTTGAAGGTACCGTCGGCCTCGCCTTTGTTGATGAAGAGTCGGCCGAGTTCGATGGGCGATGTGCCGTCCTTCACCACGCTGTTTTTGGTGCGTGGCAGGAGCGACATGACGTAGCCGGCGCCTGTGGGGGGCTCATTGACCTGGATGAGGGCGCTGTAGTAGAGCGTGCCGGTGAGCAGGCCGTTTTCATCGTCGACCACTCGCACAAGGAGGTCTTCGGCCATGGCGTTGGGGCCGAGATGTACGCTCTTGCCCTGCACGCCGCCTGGGTAGCCCTCGTAGGCCAGCGTGGTGGAGGTTACCTGGATGGGGTCGTCGGGGTTGGACCCGTACTTACCCCAAGCTCCCTGTCCGTACAGGTTGCCCTCGGGGTAGTTAAAGTTTTCCTGCCACTTTACCTGCGCCAGAGCCGCTTGCGGGATGAGGAGCGCAGCACAGAGCAAGAAAACCATACAACAGAATGTGTAGCAAGTTTTTCTCATAAAATAAAGATTTTGAGTGATGTGAGTTTACAATTATTTGAATACGGATTGCAAATATAAAGCATCTTGCTATGTAAACCTTGTTTTTACCCCACAAAAGGGATACAAAAATGCACTTTGCCGTAAATTCATGCACAAAACGGGGTGGCGGCGGCCACGGGCTGCTGACTGTTTGCCAAGGGCATGCTCATGATTTTTCAGAAAAAAGAGGCATCTTTGCCGCTGACAGGGCAGCGTGCCAGCGTGCTGCATGCCCGCAGGCTCTCCTTCTTGATATACGCACACTCCTTATTTATATATAGCCCTCTCGAGCATCCATTTTTTCATCCCTTCAACCCCATGACACGTTTCCTGCTCCTACTCTGCCTCCTGCCCGCATGGCTGGCGCTGCCTGCCGCGAGCACCCTCCCCGACGACCTTAACCGCCTGACCGCCTTGGCCGACAGTCTGCACCAGGCGGGGCGCAGCGACTCCGCCGCCGTGGTGGGCGAGCGCATGGTGCGGCTGGCTGAGGCGCAGGGGCAGCCCTCGCCCATGGTGGCGGCCTACGCCTCGATGGGCGTGTATCTGCGCACGCTCGGCCGGCTCGACGAGGCGCTGCAGCAGTATGACAAGGCGCTGCGCATAGCCACGTCGCCCAAATTCCACGCGCGGCCCAGCCAGGAGGACGCCGAAAATGTGGCCACGCTCTACGTGAACCTGGCCGTGCTCAACCTCGACATGCAGCACCAGGAGGCCGCCGCCAAGCACGCACGGCTGGCGGGCGAATGGGCGGCACGCTGCACCGACCTTGCCACGCGCAGCAACCTGCGGGGCGCAGCGGGCACGGTGCTCACCTCGTGCGGGGCGCTGCAGGAGGCCGCCACCCTGCAGAGCAAGGCGTACGCCGATGCCCTGCAGGCCAAGAATGCCGAAATGGCCTTTCGCGCTGCGGCCTACACGCTGTTGCTCAGCGACCGCCTGGGGCACGCTGACCAGGTGCAGGCATGGCGCAGCCGGTGCCAGAGGCTCAAGCCGCAGGTCACCTCGACCATGGCGCTGCTGCTCTACTACCAAGTGGAAACGAGCCTCTGCCTCAAGCACCACGACGCTGCGGGGGCGCTGCAATGGTTCGGCCGCATTCTCGGCACCGAGGGCATTGACAACCTGCCCTTTGTGAAGTTCGACTGCTACCAGAACATGCACATGGCCTACGCCGAGTTGGGGCAGTACGAACAGGCTTACGCCACGCTGCTGAAGGGCAACGCGCTGCGCGACAGCCTGTGGCAGCAGGAGAAGGAGCAGAGCCTGCGCGACCTCACGGTGAAGTATGAAACGAAGGAGGCCGAACTCGCCCTGGCCCGCAGCGAAGCACGCCGCTCCCAGATGCTGATGTGGCTCTTTGCAGCCGCGGGCGTACTGCTGCTGGTGGTGATAGCCTTTGTGCTGTATGCCGCCCGCCAACGCCGGCGCCGGCTGCAACGCGAAATGGAGTTTGCCCAACTGCGCGCCGAAGTGGAGCGCCAACGCACGCAGCAGTATGTGGAGGGTCTGGAAAACGAACGGCAACGCATGTCGCGCGAACTGCACGACGGCGTGTGCAACGACCTGCTCGCCATCGAGATGGGTATGCGCCAGGGCCGCGACGCCGACGACACGGCGCGCCTCATAGGGAACTGCCGCGAGGCGGTGCGCCGCATTTCGCACGAACTGCTGCCACCAGAGTTTGCCTACGCCTCGATTGACGAGGTGCTGCGCTACCACCTCAGCAAGCAGGCCGAAGCCTGCCCCGAGGGCCTGCTCCTTACCTACGAGTCGGAGGCCGGCGGCGCGGCGTGGACGGAGGTGCCCGACGACGTGGCGCTCGAGGTGTACCGCATCACACAGGAGGCTGTGGGCAACGCGCTGAAGCACGCAGGAGCCACGAGCATAGCAGTCAGTATGCAACTGCACGAGGACGCACTGACGTTGCGCGTCACCGACAACGGCCAGCCGCATGCAGGCCAGAGCCGCGGCGTGGGCATGCGCACCATGAGGCAGCGGGCCAGTGCCATAGGCGGTGCCGTGAGCGTGACACCTGTGGCCGGCGGCGGCACCTGCGTGCTGCTGCAAGCGCCCCTCAAGGCTTGAGGCAGGCCGGGCGCGAAACGGAAAAGGACACGCCGTGCCCCGTAGCCAAAAGCCAGAGAAACAGGGACGAAAAAACCATCTTATCAAACTCCCAACAGAGGGATTGCGGCCAAAACTACGGAAACCCGTAATTGACGCGCTTACATAGTAGTCGTAAATTTGCAGTTGCTAACTGCTGCAAGTTTCACACTACCATGCGCAAGACTCCTTCACTTTCGAAAATGAAAATAGCCATTCTTGACGACCACGACTTGGTGCGAGAGGGGCTGCATGCCGTCTTGCAGCAGCACGGCGCGTGTTATGTGGACAAGTTCAGCACGGCACATGCACTCATGGCGCAACTGGAGCAGGGCGTGACGTACGACATTTTCAGCATCGACCTCGAACTGCCCGACATCGACGGTTTCCAACTCATCCACCGTCTGCGACTGAGTTGCCCCACGGCGCCCATCGTGGTGTGCACCATTCACGACGAGGTGTGGACGCTGCGCAAACTGCTCTCGATGGAGGTGGAGGCCATTGTGAACAAAACAAGCGAGGGCGACACCATCATCAAAGCCGTGCACGAGGTGCTGGCAGGCAACCATTACTATTGTCCCGCCGTGCTCAAGGCCATGGCTTCGGCGCAAGTGGCCTCGGCGCACCCCTCGGCACGCGAGTTGGAGGTGCTCTACCTCATAGCGCAGGGCAAAACGACACGCGAGATAGCGGCGGCCATGTTTGTGAGCGACAACACCATCGAGGCGCACCGCAAGTCGCTGTTTACCAAACTCGGAGCCGTGAATGCCGCCGACCTCGTGGTGAAAGCCATTGAGCGCGGCTACCTGGACAAGCACGGCGACATACGCTAACACAGAACAGGAAAATTCATGCACGTGACATTGCATCCCACGCCGCAAGGATACTCTCCCGCGGCGTGGGATGAACTGTATATGCGGGCGGCGCCTTGGAAGAGCAAAGCGAAAAACCTGCGGTCTTTCATTTTGCTCTTCACTCGGCTTGCACTAACTTTGCCCCTTCTACAACACAGCAACACATGAACGACTGCATCCGCGTGAAGGGCGCAAGGGTGAATAACCTCAAAAACATCGACATAGACATCCCGCGCAACAAACTGGTGGTGATTACCGGACTCTCGGGCTCGGGTAAATCGTCGCTGACTTTCGACACGCTCTATGCCGAAGGGCAACGGCGCTACGTGGAGAGCCTCTCGGCCTACGCCCGCCAGTTTCTGGGCCGTATGCACAAGCCCGAATGCGACTACATCAAGGGTCTGCCGCCGGCCATCGCCATCGAACAGAAGGTGACGAGCCGCAACCCGCGTTCGACGGTGGGCACAAGCACGGAGATTTACGACTACCTGCGCATGCTCTTTGCCCGCATCGGGCACACCATATCGCCCATCAGCGGCTGCGAGGTGAAGCGCCATACGCCCGACGACGTGGTGCAGTGCGCACTCTCCTACTCCGACGGCACACGCTTCACCCTGCTGGCCCCGCTGCACGTGCCCGAAGGCCGCTCGCTGCGCGAACACATCGGCATCCTCATGCAGCAGGGCCTGACACGTCTGGACCGCGAGGGCGAAATGCTGCGCATGGACGACTATCTGGCTACCACGCAGCCCGACGAACCCGGCGAGGCAGCACACCTCAGTCTGCTCATCGACCGCCTGGCGGTGGCACGCACCAACGACGCCTTGTCGCGCATGACGGACTCGGTGGAGACGGCCCTGTTTGAAGGACACGGCGAATGCAGCCTGCGCATCTATCCCGCAGGCATCGTGCACCACTTCAGCACGCGCTTCGAGGCCGACGGCATCACCTTCGCCGAGCCCGACGACCACATGTTCTCGTTCAACTCTCCGCTGGGGGCCTGCCCGCACTGCGAAGGCTTTGGCCGCGTGATGGGCATCGACGAGAAACTCGTGGTGCCCGACACCTCGAAAAGCCTCTACGACGGCGCCGTGGTGTGCTGGCGAGGCGAAAAGATGGGCTTGTGGAAGGACGAGTTTATCCGACGTGCCGCTCACAAGGATTTTCCCATTTTCGAACCTTACTACCGCCTGACACGCGCTCAGAAGGACCTGCTGTGGCACGGCGATGCCGAAGAGGACGCACTGCCCGAGGAAGAACGCGTGAGCATCGACGCCTTTTTCCGCATGATTGAGCGCAACCAATATAAGATACAATACCGCGTGATGTTGGCTCGCTACCGCGGACGCACCGTGTGCCCCGTGTGCCGCGGCAGCAGACTGAAGCCCGAGGCTGCCTATGTGCAGGTGGACGGCCGCACCATCACGCAACTGGTGGAATGCCCCGTGAGCGAACTGGCTGACTACTTCGACGCGCTCACCCTGCCACCACACGAGGAACAGGTGGCACGACGGCTGCTGACAGAGATACGCTCGCGCCTCCACTTTCTGTGCCAGGTGGGTCTGGGCTACCTCACGCTCGACCGCTTGAGCAACACGCTGTCGGGCGGTGAGAGCCAGCGCATCAGTCTGGCCACGCAACTGGGGTCGGCGCTGGTGGGCTCGCTCTACATTCTCGACGAACCGAGCATCGGGCTGCATCCGCGCGACACGCAGCAACTCATCGGCGTGCTGAAGCGGCTGCGCGACCTGGGCAACACGGTGATTGTGGTGGAGCACGACGAGGAAATTATGCGCGAGGCCGACTACCTTATTGACATCGGTCCTGAAGCGGGCCGTGCGGGAGGCCGCGTGGTGTATGCCGCACCGGCCCTGCCGCTGCCCGCTCCCGGCACGTTGGGAGTGGAGGGGATGCAGTCGCACACGCTCGACTACCTGACGGGGGCAGCCCACATCAGCGTGCCGCCCTCACGCCGGGCCTGGAACATGAGCATCGGGGTGGAGGGTGCCCGCGCCAACAACTTGCGGGGCATCGACGTGGACTTTCCGCTGCACGTGCTCACCGTGGTGACGGGCGTGAGCGGCTCGGGCAAGTCGACCCTGGTGCGCGACATCCTGTATCGCGCCCTCAAACGGGCCAAGGACGAGCCCTCCGACCGTCCCGGCGAACACACCGCGCTGCGCGGCGACATCGACGCCATTGCCGCCGTGGAATTTGTGGACCAAAACCCCATAGGACGCTCGTCGCGCTCGAACCCCGTGACCTACGTCAAGGCGTACGACGAGATACGCCGCCTGATGGCCGACCAGCAGCTGGCGCGGCAAATGGACTTCACACCCGCTCACTTCTCCTTCAACGCCGACGGAGGACGCTGCGAGGAATGCAAAGGAGAGGGCGTGGTGCGCGTGGAAATGCAGTTTATGGCCGACCTCGTGCTGGAGTGCGAGGCTTGCCACGGCCAGCGCTTCAAGGCCGACGTGCTGGAGGTGCGCTACGAGGGCTGCAACATTCACGACATTCTTGAAATGACGGTAAACCAAGCCATTGAGTTCTTCGGCGCACACGGCCAAACACGCATCGTGGCCAAACTCAAGCCGCTGCAGGACGTGGGGCTGGGCTACATCAAACTGGGGCAGCCGAGCTCTACACTCTCGGGCGGCGAAAACCAACGCGTGAAGCTGGCCTACTACCTGAGCATGGAACGGCAGCAGCCCACGCTCTTCATCTTCGACGAGCCTACCACAGGACTGCATTTCCACGACATCAACCGTCTGCTGCGCTCGCTCAACGCACTCATCGAACGCGGCCACAGCATCCTCATCATCGAGCACAACATGGAGGTCATCAAATGCGCCGACTACGTCATCGACCTCGGACCGGAGGGCGGACGCGAAGGCGGACAGATAGTGGCCTGCGGCACGCCCGAACAAGTGGCTGCAACCCATGCGGGACACACCGCACGCTTCCTGGCACAGGCTTTGGCCGCCGAGGCACACGCATCACAACACGGATTTTCATCATAAATACACATACTAAAAAACACTGGACATGAAACTGAAAGGACACATACACTACGTGGGGGTCAACGACCGCGTGAAGCACCGCTTCGAAGGCTTGTGGATTTTGCCGCAAGGCGTATCCTACAACTCTTACCTCATCGACGACGAGCAGGGCGTGGCGCTCATCGACACCGTCGACGCCGCCTTCTTCGGCGAATACCTTGACAAAATCAAGGAGGTGATAGGCGAACGCCCCATCGACTACCTCATCATCAACCACATGGAGCCCGACCACAGCGGTTCGCTGCAGATGATCAGGCAGGTCTATCCCCACATACGCCTTGTGGGCAACAAGAAGACGATGGAAATGGTGCAGGGATACTACGGTGCTGCCCGCAAGGACGACATGCTCGTGGCCGACGGCGACACGCTCGACCTGGGACACCACAAACTGCACTTCTACCTGACACCCATGCTGCACTGGCCCGAAACGATGGTTACTTACTGCGAAACGGAGCAGGTGCTCTTCTCGGGCGACGCCTTCGGCTGCTTCGGCGCACTCAACGGCAACGTGGTGGACACGCAGATGAACACCGCCGCCTACTGGCCCGAAATGGAACGCTACTACGCCGCCATCCTCGGCAAGTTCGGCGCTCCCGTGCAAACCGCCCTCAAGAAGCTCGCACCGCTCACCATCAGCATGATTTGCTCCACCCATGGCCCTGTGTGGGTGAATGAGGCTCCGCGCGCCATCGACACCTACCGCCGCTTTTCGCAGGGCGACACGGAGCCCGGCCTCGTGGTGTGCTACGGCTCGATGTACGGCCACACCCAGCGCGTGGCCGAGGCCATTGCCCGTGGCGCTGCCGAGGCCGGCGAGCGCACTATCATCGTGCACAACCTCAGCGTGAGCCAGCCCTCGTTCGTGCTGGCCGACATCTTCCGCTACGACACGCTGGCCATCGGCGGTCCCACCTACAACGGCGGCCTCTTCCCCGTGGTGGAGGACCTGCTGCGCCGCCTCTGTGGACGCAGCGTGAGCCGCCACCGTCTGGGCTGCTTCGGCGGCTTTACGTGGAGCAGCCAAGCCGTGAAGCAGATTTTGGGCTACAACGAGAAAATGAAGATGGAACTCGTGGGCGAACCTGTGGAATGGAAGCAGGGCGTGAGCGCCGATACCCTGCAGTGCGCCCGCTCACTCGGCAAACTGCTGGCCACTCGTGCCTAACCCATCCGTCACCACCCTACCCGCGCCCCACACCATGCTCACACCCCTCGAAGCCATCGCCGCCCGCCACAGCGTGCGTCACTACCGCCCAGAGCCGCTCACAGCCCAGCACCGCGCCGCCCTGCTGGCCGAAGTGGACGAATGCAACCGCTTGAGCGGCCTGCACATACAGCTCGTCACCGACGAACCGCACTGCTTTCACAACTGGAAAACCTACGGCTCCTTCAGCGGCGTGCGCCACTACCTCGTGATGGCGGGCCGCAAAGAGGCGGGGCTCGACGAGCGCGTGGGCTACTACGGCGAGCGCCTCGTCATCTTCATGCAGCAGCACGGCATCAGCAGTTGTTGGGCCGGCGTGTCGTACCGCAAGGTAGCAGGCACGTTCACCCTGCTTCCCGGCGAGAAGGTGGTGTGCATGATTGCCTTGGGCTACGATGCCGGCCGCCCGCCGCACAAGCATGGCCGCCGCAGCGTGCAGCAGGTGAGCAACGCCGACGCCGCCACCCCCGCCTGGTTTGAGCGCGGCGTGCAGGCCGCCCTACTCGCCCCCACGGCCGTCAACCAGCAGAAGTTCTACCTGGCCTACCGCGGCCTTGGCACCGACGGGCGCCACCGCATCGAGGCGCTCCGCCGCTTCTCGTGGGTAGGCTACACTCGCGTCGACATCGGCATTGTGAAGTTCCATTTCGAAACGGCCACCGCGCCTCACCGCATAGCCTGGGAGAGCGACCCGCACCACGAGCCCGCAGAATGAAGTTAGCCGAAGCCATGGTCTACGCCCTTGCCACGAGCCACGGCGGCCTGACCACCCGCCAACTGGCCGACGTCATCAACCGCCGCGCCCTGCACCGCCGTGCCGACGGCCAGCCCGTCACGTCAAGCCAGGTCTATGCCGTGGCGTGCCACCTCCCCGCCATCTTTGCTCGCGAGGAGGGTCGCATCCGTCTGCTCATGTAGGGCAGCGCCCGTTTCACCCACCGTTTCACCCACCGCCCCGTTTTCCTCAGCCAGCAGCCCATGTCACTCCCTCCTCCCCTCGACACGTCCACGCCCCATGAACGCCGGGCCTACGTGCAGCACATGTGGCAATGCCTGCACCACTGCGAGAGTTGCGGCAAATGCCAGGTGCTGCGCGGCCGCGACCCCGAAACGGCCTACGCCGACTACATCGAGGGGCGCGCCTCCTACCGCGACGTCACCCTTGCCCTCCGCCAGCGCTGACGGCACGGGGCGCTGCAGCCTGTCACTTTTTTATGATTTACAGCATGCAGCCTCACGTTGCCATGTGCAAGTTTATCCGTTTCGCCTCTTTTTCCTTATATTTGCACGCAAACCTATGGCCTTGTGCACGCCTCGGCGGTGGCAGGTCGTTTTTTCCAATCACCTCACACTTTATTTCATCATGGAACTTTCAATCGGCTTTATCGTGGTGATAGCCATAGCTTCCTTCGTAGCTATCTCCGTGTTCTTCCATTTCGTGCCCTTCTTTCTGTGGATGTCGGCACGCGTGTCGGGCGTCCGCATTTCGTTGCTGCAACTGGCCTTGATGCGCTTGCGCAATGTGCCGCCCAACATCATCGTGCCCTCCCTCATCGAGGCGCACAAGGCCGGTCTGAACAACATCACCCGCGACAACCTCGAGGCACACTACATGACCGGTGGCCACGTGCAGCGCGTGGTACATGCCCTCGTGTCGGCATCGAAGGCCAACATCGACCTCTCCTTTGAAAAGGCTACCGCCATCGACCTCGCCGGCCGCGACGTGTTCGAGGCTGTGCAGACGAGCGTCAACCCCAAGGTCATCGACACGCCACCCGTGGCAGCCGTCGCCAAAAACGGTATCCAGCTCATCGCCAAAGCCCGCGTCACCGTGCGTGCCAACATTCACCAGCTTGTGGGCGGTGCCGGCGAAGACACCATTCTGGCCCGTGTGGGCGAGGGCATCGTCTCCAGCATCGGTTCGGCCGAAACACATGAGCAGGTGCTCGAAAATCCCGACAGCATCTCCAAGCTCGTGCTCTCCAAAGGCCTCGATGCAGGCACAGCCTACGAAATTCTCTCCATCGACATTGCCGACATCGACGTGGGTAAAAACATCGGTGCCACGCTGCAGATTGACCAGGCCAATGCCGACAAGAACATAGCACAGGCCAAGGCCGAGGAACGCCGCGCCATGGCCGTAGCCCAGGAGCAGGAAATGAAAGCCCGCGCCCAGGAGGCCCGCGCCGAAGTCATCCAGGCCGAGGCCGAAGTGCCCAAGGCGCTCGCCGCCGCCCTGCGCGAAGGGAAAATGGGCTTCATGGACTACTACAAACTCGAAAACCTCAAAGGCGACACCGCCATGCGCGAGAACATCGCTAACATCAAGCCATCCGACTTCTTAAAACAATAAATCTTATATCTCCATTTTACTATGACAAAACGACTGACTTCACTTGCCTTGGCATGCCTCTGCATCTTGGCAAGCTGGGCGGCCACGCCGTTCGTGCCCACCACCGTCACCAATGGGCAGTTTGCCGCCGACACGCAGTGGTACTCCCTCGCCATCGGCGCCTCCAAACTCCGCATTGCCGACAACAACGGTGCTGCCGCCATCACCGTGGGCGGTACGCTGACGCTGGCCGACGAGGACCTCTGGTGCTTCGTGGGTAACGACACCGACGGCTACCTCATCTACAACAAGCAGGCCGGTGCCACCAAGGCGCTCGCCGCCTCCACCAACATGGGCACCGACAAGGGCGGCTCCACCTTTGCCACCCTGCAGCCCGTCGACCTCGACGGACTCACGGGCTACGTCAACCGCTGGCAGTTTGCCGCAGCCACCGCCACGAGCAACGGCAGCGCACTCTCCGTGGAAAAAGGCTGGTACGTCAACCAACTGGGCTACGCCTCCCATATTCTGAACGTACGCTCCGGCAAGCTCGCCTTCTGGTCAGCGGGCTACGACAACGGCTCGGCCATCACCTGCGAGTGGGCCAAGGGCTCCTTCATCGTCGACCTCGCCCACGGCTCCTTCACCGCCACCAACCCCGCTGGCACCTACGCCTCGCAGTGGACGTCCACCCTCTCGGCTCCCGCCCTCAAGCTCACCACGGGCGCCAACAACATGGTAGCCTCGGGCACCGACTTCACCGCAGCCTCGGGCCAAGCAGGCTCCGCCACCTACACGCTCACCACCTCGAGCCCCACTGACAACATCATCACGAGCTACAGCTTCACGGCAGCCCTCACCAGTGCCGGCGGCAACACCAAGCTCACCATCGGCGGCACCGAGCACACCCTCACCACCGAGGCTGCCAACTTCGGCGCCGAAGGTCTCGAAGAGCCCACCGCGCAGTTCGTCATCTCGGGCACCAACCAGCCTGTGCTCATCACCCAGTTCACCGTCGAGGCCCAGCGCAGCATCACGCCTCCCGAGCCCCAAACCAACCTCTTCATCACCGACGGCACCCGCAAGCCCTACCGCATCCCCGCCCTGGCCAAGGCTCACAACGGCCACATTCTCGCCATCAGCGACTACCGTCCCTGCGGTGCTGACATCGGCTTCGGCGAAGTCGACATCGTGGCCCGCATCTCCACCGACAACGGCGCCACCTGGGGCAACGAGTTCACCATTGGCGACGGCACGGGCACCTCAGGCGCCGTCGACTGCGGCTTTGGCGACGCTGCCGTCGTAGCCGACAGCGAGAGCGACAATGTGCTCCTCATCAGCGTGTGCGGCAACACCGTCTACGGCGCTGGCACCACCACCCGTCAGAACCCCAACCGCGTAGCCCGCTTCCGCAGCACCGACAACGGCCACACGTGGTCGGCCTACGAGGAAATCACCGAAGACATCTACACCCTCTTCGACAAGAGCAAGCTCGGCCCCGTGCAGAGCCTCTTCTTCGGTTCAGGCCGCATCTGCCAGAGCCGTCAGGTCAAGGTGGGCACGCACTACCGCCTCTACGCCGCCCTCTGCGCACGTCCCGGCGGCAACCGCGTCATCTACTCCGACGACTTCGGACAAACCTGGCACGCCCTCGGCAGCATCGACGTCTCGCCCGCTCCCGGTGGCGACGAGCCTAAGTGCGAAGAACTGCCCGACGGCCGCGTCATCCTCAGCAGCCGCTGCCATGGCGGACGCCAGCTCAACATCTTCACCTACACCGACGTCGCCACAGCTGCCGGCTCGTGGGGCACGGTGGCCACCTCCAACGCCTCCAACTCCGGCACCATTGCCGAGAACAACGCCACCAACGGCGAAATCCTCATCCTCCCCGTCACCCGTCTGGCCGACAACAAGGACATGTACCTCGCTCTGCAGTCGGTACCCTTCGGCGGCGGACGTGCCAACGTGGGCGTGTACTACAAGGAACTCGCCTCGGCCGACGACTACGACACCCCCGCCAAACTGGCTGCCAACTGGGACGGGCGCCGTCAGCTCAGCTACATAGGCTCAGCCTACTCCACCATGATCATGCAGGCCGACAACAAGATTGCCTTCCTCTATGAGGAGGAAACCTTCGGTCGTGCCTACACCAACGTCTACAAAGCCTTCACCCTCGAAGAAATCACCAAGGGCGCCTACGCCTACCGTCCCGAGGTTGACCGCGCCGCCTACGTGGCCGAGCGCCTCGAAGAGACCATCGCCTCCTATGCCAACACCCCCACAGGCGAGGCTCTCGGTATGCTCGATGCCACCAAGGTGCAGGATGTCGAAGCCACGCTGCGCCAGAGCGTCATACCGGTTTTCACCGAAAACCCTACGGCGCAGGGCTACGCTGAGGCTATGGCAGCCGTGCAGACGTTCCTCGATGAAAACACCATCGCCGTCAGCACCGAAAAGGCGTACACCCTGCAGAACAAATTGCACCACACCTACCTCACGGCCGACACCGACAAGTACACCGGCAGCCAAACCGTCACCGACAACGCCAAGTTTGCCTTCGAGCCCGCAGCCGACGGCAACTGGGTGCTGCGCAACGTGGGTAAAAACAACTACCTGGGCAACACGCAGGCCGTCTACGCCCCCATTCCGCAGATGGCAACGGCTGCCGAGGCCGGCGTCTTCACCCTCGTCACCCAGCTCGACGGCAACAGCGCACTGCGCGCTGTGAGCCCCACCAACGGCAGCTACCCCTGCCCTCACCTCGACGGCCAAAACAAACTCGTGTCGTGGACGCTCGATGCCGACGCCTCGCGCTGGCAGATTGTACCCGTCGAAGACCTTGAAACAGCCATCAGCGAGGTGCAGCAGGCACAGAGCCACATCACCTACTACGACCTCAGCGGACGCCGCACCCAAGGCAAACCCGCCAAAGGCGTCTACGTAGGCTCCAACCGCCGCAAGTATTTGCTGAAATAAAACATCTCTGCCAAGTGGCCGGACCTGACAGTGTTGCAGGTCCGGCCATTTGCCGTTTAGCCCCCGCGCCCCAAGGCTAAGGGCCTCTCCACCACCTTCACCCAATCTCATCACATGAAAATCGTACATCTCGGCGCAGAACACTCCATCATCAACAACTACATGGCCCAGCTGCGCGACGTGCAGGTGCAAGCCAACCGTCCCCTCTTCCGCCGCAACCTCGAACGCATTGCCCGCGCCATGGCCTACGAAGTAAGCCGCACCCTGCACTACGAGGAACAATGCGTCACCACACCGCTCGGTACCAAGCAAGTGCCCGTGTGCACCGACCACCTGGTCATCGGCACCGTGCTGCGCGCTGGACTGGCCTTTCACCAAGGTTTTCTCGACACCTTCGACCACGCCGACGCAGGCTTCGTGGCTGCCTACCGCGAAGAGAAGCCCGGCCAGCCGCTGCAAATTCACCTCGACTACCTGGCCGCCCCGCGCATCGAGGGCAGCACCTTCCTGCTCGTCGACCCCATGCTGGCCACAGGCGGCAGTCTCGAACTGGCCTACAAAGCCTTTCTGCGCCACGGCACACCCTCACGCCTCCACGTGTGCTGCGTCATAGCCTCCGAAGAGGGCATACGCCATTTGCAAAGCGTCTTTCCCACCGACGACGTCACACTCTGGGTGGCCGCCATCGACCCCTGCCTCAATGCCGACGCTTACATCGTACCCGGACTGGGCGATGCCGGCGACCTCTCCTTTGGCACGAAACTCTAACCTCCCTCCGCACGCTGCCCCATCCTGCACACCGCAGTAGTGGGGCAGCGCTGCACCAACCCAGAAGGCAACACATCAACTCAACTCCTTCACTTACGCTTTATGAAAACGTGGAAAATCCTCCTGGCCGCCTGTATGCTCATGGGCCTGACCGCGGCCTGCGACGACGATGAACCCACACCCGTCGTCGACCCCATAGAGCCCACTGTGGCGAAACTCGACAGCACCGAACTCTGGTGCGAGCGCGACGGACTGCGCATCTACGGCCGCCTCTACACCAAGTGCGCCGAGGGCGAGCGCGTGCCCGCCGTCATTCTGGCGCACAGCAGTTCCCTCACCCACGCTGCCATGAGCGGCTACGCCCGCCAGCTCGCCGAACGCGGCATGGCGGCCTACTGCTTCGACTTCTGCGGCGGCAGCAAGAACAGCAAGAGCGACGGCAACACAGCCGACATGACCCCCTTCACCGAACTGGCCGACCTGCGCGCCGTGCTCCACACCGTGCGCACACTGCCCTGCGTCGAGGCCGACAGCGTCTACCTCATGGGCAGCAGTCTGGGCGGCTTTGTCGCGGCCCTGCTGGCTGAGGAGGAACCCGACCTCGTGCGCGGCCTCATCCTTTTCTATCCCGCCTTCAACATGCCCGACCTCGTGCGCCAGTTCGCCTCCATCGGCAGCGGGTCGTGGGGCGACATGGGCGATGCCTTCGGCGGTTCCTGGGGCTCCTGGGGCGACCTCGGCGGCTCGTGGGGCGACCTCGGCTCGTGGGGCGACCTCATGGGCTCCATGCAGATGAGCGAAGCCTTCATCAACAGCCTGAAGGATTACGACACGTGGAGCCACATAGGCACCTACGCCCGCCCCGTGCTCATGGTGCACGGCACGAAGGACATCATCGTGCCCATCAGCAACTCCGAGAAGGCCGTCGGCCTCTATCCCGACGCCGAACTCGTCAAGATTGAGGGCGCCAACCACGGTTTCAACGCGGCCAACCTGGGCAGCATGGGCAGCCTGATGGGTGGCGGCACGGCCAACTACGACAGCGAAGTCATGCCCCACGTCTTCCGCTTCGTCAAGCGCTGACGCTCCAGCCCGCCGCCCGCACCCACATCGTTACCCATGAAAAGGGTTCACCCTCCCCCGCCCTTTCCTCACCATGCCACCTGTTCCCGGCAGGGCGCAGGAGGCGTCAACAAGCCGCCGTGGGAAAAACTTACCCCGCCGTGGAAGAAACCTACCCCGCCGTGGTAAGTTTCTTCCACGGCATCTTTTTTTTATCGGCCCGCGCCCCGCTTTCACGGCCCGCCGCCCCGTCGAAAATAGATGCTACGTAAAAAATTTTACGTACGACGTGATTTTTTTTACGTACGACGTGATATTTTTTACGTAGCATCTCGTGTCGGCAGGGCGGGTGCGTGCCTGGCCGCATCGTGGGTTGCTTGCAGCAAGGGCAGGGCCGAGCCTGCCACACGGCAGCAAGCACAGGCCGCCAAGGGGTAAGGGTGTGGGCCTTGTGCGACAGTTGGCCACATGGCGTGTCGGCCGGAATATTGCAGCCGCTGCAAAGAATGTGAAAGAAAGATGAGGTGAATGTAAGCATTTTACCTTACCTTTGCTACCGCTGCATGGTGTGCCCGCCGCAAAGGCCGCCACCCCCGCCCCGCACCCCGCACCCTTAGGAGCGGAAGGGGGAGTCAGCATGCTATACCACAGCCACATCTAATACCAAAAAAAATCATACCGTTTATGCGCAAATCAACCTTGACCTTGCTGGCAGGCATGCTGTCCCTGCCCGCATTGGCACAGCAGGCACCGCTCGGCGGCTTCTTCTACGGCGACATGGCCGCGCCCAGCGGATGGGAATGGCAGAGCCCCGACTCCCTGGCCTACAACAAGCAGCAGCCGCATGCGTGGTTCTTCTCCTTCGGCAACGTGGAGCAGGCGCGCCGCGTGCTACCCGAAAATAGTTCGCTCTGGCAAACGCTCGACGGCGAGTGGCTCTTTCATTGGGCCCCCGACCCCGACCATAGGCCCAAAGACTTCTACCGCACCGACTACGACGTGAGGGGATGGGACAAGGTGCAGGTGCCCATGTGCTGGAACATGGCAGGCTTGCAGAGCGACGGTAGTTATAAGTACGGTCTGCCCCTCTACAGCAACCAGCGCGTCATCTTTCAGCACCAGGTGAAGGTGGGCGACTGGAAAGGCGGCGTGATGCGCGAGCCGCGCAAGGACTGGCAGAGCTACAAGGACCGCAACGAAGTGGGCTCCTATCGCCGTAACTTCACCGTGCCCGCCAGCTGGAAGGGCAAGCAGGTGTACCTGCAGTTCGACGGCGTCGACTCCTTCTTCTACCTCTACGTCAACGGCAAGTACGTGGGCTTCTCGAAGAACTCGCGCAACATGGCCGAGTTCGACATTACGCCCTACCTCAACCCCAGCGGCGAGAACATGGTGGCCGTGGAGGTGTACCGCCACAGCGACGGCTCCTTCCTGGAGAGTCAGGACATGTTCCGCCTGCCCGGCATCTTCCGCAGCGTAGCCCTCACGGCCAAGCCTCAGGTGCAGGTGCGCAACCTCGTGGCCAAACCCGACTACGACGACGCCTACCGGCACGCTACGCTCCACATCAGCGCCGACGTGCGCAACCTCAGCGCCAAGGCCGCCAAGGGGTACACCATCGACTACGCCCTCTATGCCAACGAACTTTACTCTGACAAAAATGCCCTGGTGGAGGGCGTGCAGGCCAGCGTGAACGTGGCCGAACTGGCCAAGGGCGCTGAGTGCACGGCCTCGGTGTGCCTGGACGCTGCCGACAAGGTGAAGCCCTGGAACGCCGAGAAGCCCTACCGCTACACCCTTGTGGGACAGCTCAAGGACAAGAAGGGGCAGGTGGTGGAAACCTTCTCGACCATCGTAGGCTTCCGCGAAATCGAAATCAAGGACACGCCCGCCGAGAAGGACGAGTTCCGACTGGCCGGACGCTACTACTACCTCAACGGCATGCCTATCAAGATGAAGGGCGTCAACCGTCATGAAAACAACCTCGCCACAGGACACACCGTGAGCCGCGAGCAGATGGAGAAGGAAGTGTTCCTCATGAAGCGAGGCAACATCAACCACGTGCGCAACTCGAGGCCAACATCGAGAGCCACGAGTACTACTACGGCGAGGCATCACTCTCGCATGTGCCGGAGTTTAAGAATGCTCACGTGGCACGCAACATGGAGATGGTCTACGCTCACGTGAACCACCCCTCCATCGTGATATGGAGCTTGGGCAACGAGGCCGGACCGGGCCAGAACTTTGTGGAAGCCTACAACGCCATCAAGGCTTTCGACACCACACGCCCCGTGCAGTATGAACGCAACAACGACATCGTCGACATGGGCTCCAACCAGTATCCCTCGGTCGACTGGGTGCGCGGCGCTGTAAAGGGCAACTACGGCATCAAGTATCCCTACCACATTTCAGAGTACGCACACTCCATGGGTAACGCCGTGGGCAACCTGGTGGACTACTGGGAAGCCATAGAGAGCACCAACTTCTTTATGGGCGGTGCCATTTGGGACTGGGTAGACCAGGCCCTCTACGGCATCAACGGCGGAAAGCGATACATGGGCTACGGCGGCGACTTCGCACCGGTGAACAAGCCGAACGACGGCATGTTCTGCATGAACGGCATCATGTGTCCCGACCTCGCCCCCAAGGCGCAGTACTATGAAGTGAAAAAGGTGTACCAGAACGTGGGCGTCAAGGCCGTTGACCTCACGCAGGGACTCATCGAGATTTTCAACAAAAACTATTTCGCGCCACTCACCGACTACGTCATCACCTGGTCGCTCTGGAAGGATGGCGAATGCGTGCTGGCCGACCGCTACCTGCAAGGACCGCGCAACATCGTAGGACCGCGCGAACGGCAACGTTACCGCCTCGACTACGACTTCAACGCTCTCGACCCGCAGAGCGAATACTTCGTGAAGGTGCAGTTCAAACTCGCCAACGACATGCCTTGGGCCGACAAGGGCTTTGTGCAGATGGAGGAACAACTCCTTGTGCGCACCGCCACACAGGCCGCACCGGCCATGGCTCAGGTGGCCAAGGCCGACGAACGCATCGGCGTGAAGGATGAGGCAGCCGGCATCACCCTCAGCGGCAAAGGCTTCAGCGCACGCTTCGACAAGGCCACAGGCTCGCTCAGCGCCCTGAGCTATGGCGGACGCACCATCATTGCCGAAGGACACGGACCCAAGCTCGACGCCTACCGTGCACCCACCGACAACGACGCCGGCATAGGCTATCCCAACGCATGGTTCCAGTACGGACTCTACAACCTGCAGCACAAAGCCCTCAGCCACGCACTCGTGACCAAGAAGGACGGCTCCGTGCAACTCTCCTTCACCGTAGAGAGCCAGGCCCCCAAGGGTTCGCGCCAAACCTACGGCAACGGCGACCGCACCCCCGAAAGCACCTACCGCTTCGACGTAGACCAGCGCAACCTCACGCCCGACGACCTCAAGTTTACCACCAACCAGGTCTACACCATCTATCCCGACGGCAGCATCGAACTGCAGAGCGCCATCTCGGCCAACCGTCAGAACATCGTGCTGCCCCGCATTGGCTACGCCCTCGAACTGCCCGCCGAGTTCAGCCGCTACGACTACTACGGCCGCGGCCCCGTCAACAACTACAACGACCGCAAAACCGGCCAGTTCATTGAACACCACGCCTCCACCGTGGCCGAACAGGGCATCATGCTGCCCAAGCCCCAGGCACAGGGTAACCGCGAAGAGGTGCGCTGGTGCGCCCTCACCAACCTGGACGGCAACGGCGTGGCCTTCATAGCCGACAGCACCATGTCGGCCAGCGCACTGCCCTGGAGCCAGCAGGAACTCACGCTGGCGGCACACCCCCACCAGTTGCCCAAGAGCAGCGGCACGCACCTGCACCTCGACGCTAAGGTGACGGGACTCGGCGGCGCAAGCTGCGGACAGGGTGGCCCCCTCGGGCCTGACCGCGCCATGAGCACCAACTACAACTTCGGCTTCATCATCCGCCCTGTATGCGCCAAGACCGCACCCCTGGCCAAGGCCGTCAAGGTAAGCCCCAGCGGCGAGCAGCCCATCAGCATCGAGCACAGCCGTACGGGTAAGGTGACCCTCAGCACCCCCGCCAAGGGACGTACCATCCTCTACACCATCAACGGCGCCAAGAAGCCCGTGCCCTACACCCAGCCCATCGACCTCCGCGCAGGCGGCACCGTGAAGGCATGGTACAAGGAGAACCCCTCGCTCAGCGTAGCCATGACCTACGACAAAATTGAGAGCGTGCCCCTCGAGGTAGTCTTCGCCTCCAGCGAGGAGCCGGGCGAAGGATCGGCCAAACACCTTGTCGACGGCGACCCCGCCACCATCTGGCACACCATGTACTCCATCACCCTGGCCAAATATCCGCACTGGATTGACTTCGACGCTGCCGAGGAAAAACTCATGAAGGGCTTCACCATGCAGCCCCGTCAGAGCGGCGGCAACGGCCGTGTGAAGGACTACGAAATCTACGTAAGCAAAGACGGCAAGCAGTGGGGCGAACCCATCTGCAAAGGCACCTTCAGCAACGACGGCAACCTCAAGCGCGTCATGTTTGCCAAGCCCGTCAAGGCACGCTACATCCGCTTCCGTGCCCTCAACGAGCAGAACGGACAGGACTTCGCCTCGGGCGCCGAGTTCAGCCTCATAGCCGAGTAATACCACAGCCCGCACAACCTTAACACGCTTCACGCTCCGTGCGAGGCTACACCAACCAGCAAAAGGACGCACCCACCCCGGGCGCGTCCTTTTTGTTAAGGTAAATCTCCCCGCCAGCCCAGGCGCCTCCTTATTTATGGTATATGCTCCCGCCAGCCCTCATGCTTCCTTATTAAAGGTAAATGCCGGCGACAACACGAGTGCCCACTTATTTAAGGTACAAGCCGGCGCCAACACGAGTGCCACCTTATTTAAGGGAAAAGCCGCTATTCCTCGTTACCATCTTTATTTAAGGCAAATGCCCCTGCCAACCCGTGTGCCACCTTTATGGAGCAAACGGATGCCCCCAAGTGCAGCCGTTTCTCCGCCTCCTCCCCGCTGCATCTTTGCCTCCTCCCGCAAAATAAGGACGTGAAATTTTGGTCAAGATGATTTTTACATTTACCTTTGCACCGCTTATTGCGTACAAAACGCATGAAGCATAGGCCCAGATGGCGGAATCGGTAGACGCGCTGGTCTCAAACACCAGTGGGGCAACCCGTGCCGGTTCGACCCCGGCTCTGGGTACGAGTTTCACTCAACAACAATCGCTAAATCCTTGTCGATAAGGATTTAGCGATTTTCCTTTTTCGGGGAATGGCCGCCACATTCCGGCGTGTATGGATTTTCTTGTACTTATAATAGGGGCGTCATATAGAGCGGAAGATAGGTGATGCCATCCTCCACTTTCAAATCACCGGCATGAATCACGGTGGGAGTAGTCATATACTCTCCAAATTTCTTCATACACTTCTTTAAGGAAGATAACGTGTAGTTTGTGCCGCTTTTGACTTCTATCGGATGAATATTGTGGCGGTTGGTCACTTTGTTCTTTTGAAGTAAAAAGTCGATTTCCATACGTTCTTCGGCAACATCCGACGCTTTGCTGTAGAAAAAGAGTTTGTTTCCGCTGGCTGTAAGCATTTGAGCTACGACATTTTCCACGAGCATGCCCTCGTTCACCTCCAATTTACCAAAGAGCAGTTTATGGTAAATCTCAGCCGACATGATGCCCTTCTCATCGAAAGCATGACTGAGCAACAAACCTGTATCGTTCATGTAACACTTCAAGGTCGTGCGGTCTTCATTCATCTTCAGTCCGATGTTCGGTTCAGTAGAATTGTAGCAGACGTTGACAACGCTCGCATCCTTTAGCCAAAAGAAGGCATCGTCCCAATCACGATATTTAGCACCGGGCTTCAGGGCGGACAATCGGAATTTCTTTTCATGCTTGGAGAGTTGGGAAGGAATCTGGTCGAAGATAGATACGACCTTTTCCGCTATATCCTCTGCATAATGAAAGATGTCATTACGGTAGATTGTCAGCACGTCGCGCTTTGCAGCATCTACGGCATCAAAGTCTTGGGTGTCGACATACTTCTTGACGGCTTGTGGCATTCCGCCCACTATCATATAGAGACGGAATGCATCCATGGCCTTGCGATGGAAGGCCTGCCCCATCGGTTTCCGTTCGACATACATCTTCCTTATAAGGTCCATCAGCATGTCGTTACCTGTAGCCCAAAGAAACTCTTCAAAATCCATCGGGTACATTTGTATGGAACGCTCTTCTGAGGGGAGCACGATGCTCCGTGTGTTTTTCTTGATGCTTACCAAGGAGCCTGTCTCAATGTAGTCAAACCTTCCGTCGGCCACCAGGAACTTAATGGCTGCTCTTGCTCGGGGACACAGTTGTATCTCATCCAGGATGATGAGCGAATTGCGCTCATGGAGCCTCACCTTGTAGTGCTGACTTAGGTATAGGAAAAGCGTGTCAAGGTCTTCCAAATAAAGATCAAACCATTCTCTGACCATTTCAGGAGCTTTATTGAAATCGATGAGAAGGTATGACTTATACTCTTTCTTGCCAAACGCTTCGACAATATAACTCTTTCCAATGCGGCGCGCTCCCTCTATGAGCAGTGCTACCTCACCGTTCCTTTTTTCCTTCCAATCAAGAAGTTGCTGGTATATTTTACGTCTCATGACAAAGCCATTCGCACCTTTTTGAGATTTTTGACCCTCCATATTCTACACCTTTTTGAGATTTTTGGTGATGCAAATATACACCTTTTTGAGATTTTTGCCCCACCCTATTCTACACCTTTTTGAGATTTTCTGCAAGCATTGTGTGTTAGGCATGGTGGCGGCGGGCTGCCTTCGTGCCGTGGCGGGCAGCGGGCTGGCTCGTTTTCCTTGGCCGCGGGAAACGAACGGGCGGGGTGGGAGGAACGGGAGGACGGCTGCGGAGGAGTGACTTTTCCTGATTTTACTAGACACTTTTTGCTTGCATTATCTGAAACAGTAGACAGCCTGTTGAGGGCTATACTGATTCAATAGACATGTCAGCC
>SFEP01000042.1 GCA_004557185.1 Bacteroidales bacterium | reverse complement strand
CGCCTCCGTGTCCTATCGCTTTCACGACAAGAAAGACGAGCGGCAGAACGAGCGGCATTTCCAGTACACCTTCTACCTCATCATGCAGATGCTCGGCACTTACACCGTCCTTGTGGAAAAGGAAACGAGCCAGGGCCGCATGGACTGCGTGATAGAAACGCCCGGCTACGTCTACATTTTCGAGTTCAAGCGCAACGGCAGCGCCGCGCAGGCTTTGCAGCAGATTGAGGAAAAGGGCTACGCCACAGCGTACGCCGCCGACCCCCGCCCCTTATATAAAATAGGTGTGAACTTCTCAACCCAGACGGGCACCGTCGAGGAGTTCCTCGTGAAGTGAAGCGCCAGTAGCGCCACCGCTCATGCCCCTTTTTGCCACATTCGCCACGTAAAAACGACGGATACACCAAGCAAAAAGAGCACATAAAGGGAAATAATGTGCATTTTTCTCTGCATTTTCCGCTTATACACTTGGGCATGTGAGGAAATAGCGTTACTTTTGCACCGGTAAAAGGGACGAGATCAAAGCATTCCACATCAGCCGAGGCAACTTGCGGGCAACCCTGTGGCTGCGCCCGTCCGTTTTTTCACCCTCAGGAATTACTAATATCTAAATAAGGAAACTATGTCTGATATTGAAGCAAAAGTAAAAGCCATCATTGTTGACAAGCTCAGCGTGGATGAGGCAGAAGTAAAGAACGAAGCAAGCTTTGCTAACGACCTGGGTGCTGATTCTCTCGACACCGTTGAACTCATCATGGAGTTCGAGAAGGAGTTCGGCATCACCATCCCCGACGACAAGGCCGAGAAGATCTCTACCGTAGGTGACGCTATCGCTTACATCGAAGAGAACACGAAGTAAGGTTGAGCCACAACAATCTACACTGCAGTTAACGTTTAACGTGTGGGGAGCATCTCCTGTACATCATGGCAGGACACGCATTTCATACGTTAAACGTTAATTCTTTTTCGTATCGTGCACCTTCCAGCAAACCCGCCGCTGTCACGGCAGGCAGGCGTGAGGATTGCCCCAGGCAGCACAGGTTACGCGAGCAGCACTGCAGCGGCAGGCGTAGCGCAGGCTTGGCTGCAAGTCGCCCGTAACCCTTCACCACCCCCACTCTTTCCGAAAAATGCACGCCGCACGTGGCGCATCACGCGTCAGTTTGCTGCGGCACAGTCTAACCCGTAGCTCCCACACCGTCCCCAGTTGGGCACGGCGCCTTCCGGCCCGGCGCTGCCAAGCACCGGCCCGAAAAGCGTGTTGGCGGAGCCACACAAACCACATTCTTATTTAATTATATGGAACTTAAACGCGTGGTAGTCACTGGCCTCGGTGCCATCACCCCTCTGGGCAACACCATGCCCGAAACTTGGGAAAACATCAAGCGCGGCAAGAGCGGCGCAGCCCCCATTACGCAGTTCGACGCCTCCAAATTCAAGGCGCAGTTCGCTTGCGAAGTGAAGAACTTCAATGCCACCGATTTCATCGACCGTAAGGAAGCCCGCAAGATGGACCTCTACGAGCAGTACGCCCTCGTGGCTGCCATGGAGGCCATCAAGGACTGCGGCTGGGATTTGGAGAAAATCGACCGCAACCGCATCGGCGTCGTGCTCGGCGTGGGCATCGGCGGCATCCACACCTTCGAGCAGGAAGCTGGTGCCTGGGCACGCAGCGGACAGGAGACGGGTCCGAAGTTCAACCCCTTCTTCATTCCCAAGATGATTGCCGACATCGCCGCCGGCCAGATTTCCATCCAGTTCGGTTTCCACGGTCCTAACTACACCACCACCTCGGCCTGCGCATCGAGCACCAACGCCTTGGCCGATGCCTTCAACCTCATTCGTTTGGGCAAGGCCGACGCCATCGTCACGGGTGGTGCCGAAGCCGCCATCTGCCCCTGCGGCGTAGGTGGTTTCACCGCCATGCACGCCCTCTCCACCCGCAACGACGACCCCGAGCACGCTTCGCGCCCCTTCAGCGCCAGCCGCGACGGCTTCGTCATGGGCGAGGGTGCCGGCATCCTCGTGCTTGAGGAAATGGAACACGCTCTGGCCCGCGGTGCCAAAATCTACTGCGAAGTAGCCGGCGTGGGCATGAGCGCCGACGCACACCACATCACCGCCTCACACCCCGAGGGGCTGGGCGCACACCTCGTGATGAAGGCGGCTCTCGAAGATGCTGAAATGCAGCCCGAGGACATCGACTACATCAACGTACACGGCACATCGACCCCCGTGGGCGACATCTCCGAGGTCAAGGCCATCAAGAAGCTCTTCGGCGAACACGCCTACAAGCTCAACATCTCCTCCACCAAGAGCATGACGGGCCACCTGCTGGGTGCTGCCGGTGCCGTGGAGGCCATGCTGTGCTGCCTCGCCGTGCAGAACGACATCGTGCCCCCCACCATCAACCACGAGGAGGGCGACAACGACGAAAACATCGACTACAACCTCAACTTCACCTTCAACCAACTGCAGGAGCGCCCCATACGCGCCGCGCTGAGCAACACCTTCGGCTTCGGCGGTCACAACGCCTGCTGCATCGTGAAGAAGTTCGAACGTTGAAGCCTACGCTGACACACGCCGCACGCACCGTGGCCACCACGGCCATGGGTGCGTGCCGGCCTTTTTGCAGCCAGCCGCCTGCCCTCAGCGCAGGGCGCACACACGGCAGGCACCATGTGAGGTTATGGGGGGAAGATGCGTGCTGCGCAGTGCCCATTGTTTGCATAAGCACTGAGGCACAGCGTCGCAACCACCCGTAACCTCACATGCGTTCACACCCTGCCAGCCGGCCAGCGTGTGTCAACCGCGTTTCACAATTTCCCCTTCACCTATGATCATGAATTTATTGGACCGCATGAAATTCCCGTTCCGCCGGAACAAAGAATTTCTGTCGGCCTTATACGACATTCTCGGCTTCTACCCACACAACATCGACATCTACCGCCTTGCTTTTGCCCACAAGAGCATGTCGGGCCGCCGTCAGCCTGAAGCAGCCCCCTCGCGCGACCGCCGTCGCCGCGGAGCACGCCCCGAGCAGCCGGCCAAGCCGCTCAACAACGAACGGCTGGAATACCTCGGCGACGCTGTGCTCGAAACCGTGGTCAGCGACATCGTGTTCCACCACTTCCCCACCCGCCGCGAGGGATTTCTCACCGCCACACGTTCCAAAATCGTGCAGCGTGAAAGTCTCAACCGTCTGGCCGCCGAAATGGGGCTCGAGCGCCTCATCCAGGCCTCGCAGGGAACACACCTGGCGCACACCAACATTGGCGGCAACGCCTTCGAGGCCCTCATGGGCGCCATCTACCTCGACCGCGGCTTCAAGCACTGCTACTGGTTCATTGCCCACCGCGTCATAGGGCATTACATCGACCTCGACACCGTGGCCGACAAGGAGGTAAACTTCAAGAGCAAACTCCTGGAATGGAGCCAGAAAAACCGCATCAACCTCTCCTTCCGCGACCAATCGAACGGCGAGGACGCGGGCTTCCGCACCACCGTAGTGATTGAGGGCATACAGGTGAGCAAAGGCGCAGCCCGCAGCAAGAAGGAGGCGCACCAGCAGGCCGCCCACGAAGCGCTGAAACGCATGCGCAGCGATGAAAAATTCTACGACAGCCTGTTCCGCGCCAAAGAAAAGCGCACCGCCATGGAGGCGCAGGAGAGTTTTGCCCTGCCCCACATCGACGACATCGACCAGGCGCTCGCTGTCAAAAGCGGTCGTCAGCTCCCCACACTCGAGGAGCACGCACCCACCCCACGCTCTGCAGCACAACAGGTAGAGGCTGCCGCAGCCGCTGCCTACGACGAGGCATACAACAACGCTGCCCACTACGAAGTGATCGACGAGGAGGAAGACCTCAACCTCACCTCCTTCTCCGAAACACCCGCCGCATCGGCCGAGGCCACACCCTCCAAGCGGCGCCGCACGCGCCATCCCGCCAAGTCGGTTGGCGAGGCTGTGAAAGGCATCGACAAGGGGCTGCCCGCACCCGCCGAAACGGCTCCTGCAGCACCCGCCGACAAAGCCAAGAAGCAACCTGCCGCACACAAGGCCAACAAGTCCGCGGCCAAGGCTGAGGCATCGGCTGAGAACATTGAAAAAACCACTGTCAAGGCCGAAAAGCCCGTTGAAAAGGCCGAGAAACCGGCTGAAAAGGCCGAAAAGGCCGATGAAAAGGCTGAAAAACCGACCAAACCCGAACGTAAGCCTGCCCGCAAGCAACCGAAGGTGCAGGAGGCTGCGGCACCCGCTGAGGCTGCACAAGCCGAACCTGCTGCCGCTCCCGTGGCCGAGGTGGTGAACGCACCCGCCGCCCAGCCCGAAGCGCCTGCCACCGAGGCTCCCGAGCCCGTAAGCCCCGCCGAAACCGCAGCCTCACGCGCCGAGGCACAGCCTGTGGAGGACATGGTAGTGGTGGCAGAGAAGGCTGCAGCTGCACCCGAAAAGGCCGATGAAACCGTGCATGATCGCACTGCGCCGGCAGCCGAGGCCGCACCCGCTCCCGAGGCCGCAACGCCTGCCGCTGCCGAGCCCGACGTGCACGAGGCGCAGCCCGCCGCTGTCACCGACGAGGCCCAACCGCTGCCGCACCTGCGCCACATCACGCTCGACGACTTTGTGTTTGGCATGCACGACGCACAGCCCACCGACCTCGAACCCGCAGAGGCAGCCCAAGCCGACGCTGAGATGGAGGCCGAGGCTCCCGCTCCGCGCAAACGTAATCCGCGCCGCCGTTCACGCAAACCGCGCACCGACGCCGCCGCACACGAGGCACCGGCCGAGGCTGCAGAGGCCGACAACGCACCCGCTGCCCCTGCCCCTGCCGACAGCGATACCGAGGCTCCCGCACCGCGCAAGCGCAATGCGCGTCGACGCTCACGCAAACCGCGCAACGACGCCGCTGCACAAGAGGCACCGGCTGCGCCCGAAGCCTGACACAGGCCGCACACCCATAGCTTCACGACCGCACCCGCACTCACTCGGGTGCGGTCTTTTTATGGGACTGAAGCCTACAACCGCCGGAAGCCTTTCGCCGCAAGCCGACTGCGGGCTCACGTCGTACGCAAAGGCTTTGACGCAGCAGCCCGTTGCTCCTGTCAGCCGTTCTGTCCAAGAAAGGATGCCGTGAAGAACAAACTTCACGTAGTGCATGTTTTGCTTCAAGGCATCTGGTTTCTGCGGGTCGGGCGACGGGAAAAGGAGATGCTACGTAAAAAATATCACGTCGTACGTAAAAAAAATCACGTCGTACGTAAACTTTTTTACGTAGCATCTATTTTCGACGGGGCGGCGGGCCGTCAAAACGGGACGCCGTGGAAGAAAGCTCCCACGGCGTGGAAGAAAGTTCCCACGGCGGGGTAAGTTTTTCCCACGGCGGCCTGTGCGGGCGGGCTGCGCTCGGTTTCGCCCGAATGGGCTGGACGGTGAAAGCACAAGGCGGCGGCACGGGCTTGCAGGCAGTTTGCTAACCACGTCTTGCAATCGGAAAAGAAATGGCCGTTGCTTAATTTTTGCAAACAGCGGGTTGGTGCTGCAAAGCGGCGTTGCCGGGGGTGCGGCGGGGTGCAGAATGGGCTTGCTACGGCATGAAAAAGCGGCGCACGGAGGTGAAAATATCGGTCAGAAAAATTGGTAATGCCTTATAAATAGTGGATTTTACCAAATTTGGGGCGTGTCGTAAACTCCACGCAGCAGCGAAGCGTTTCATCCCTCTATTTTTTATTAACTTTGCATCGCCAAACAAAACATCTCGCTTCGCGGCGGGGCGCGGCGCACGATAAACGCCGCTCAAAGTTTAAGGTTATTAACAAATGAAGAATTTTACCTTTCTCTGTCTTTCTACGCTGTGCATGGCCTTGCTGACGGGCTGCATCAAGGACGAGGCGGCCAATGCCGAATGCGACATCGTGGCGCTCGACGAGGCCTGGAAGCAGGCCAACGCTGAGGTGCTGCGAGGCTACGAACGCGTGGAAAACAACGAAGTGACCATCTACGTGGCCGACGGCACGGACCTCTCGGCATTCAACCCCAAGTTTGTGCTGACCCCTGGCGCGACCATCACAATGAAGGTTGACGGCCAAGACGTGGCGGCCAACGGCGTGACACGCAACTTCAACGAACCCCAGATTTACACCACGCACTCGGAGGACGGCCTCTGGCACAAGGACTACAAGGTGGGCTTCGACTACTACGTAAGCATCGACCGCATGTCGTTCGAGCACTACGAACTTGACCCCTCGGGACGCTACCAGGTGTGGTATGAAAGGGACGAAGTGCCCTCGAAGGACGACCCCTCGCAGGTGAAGTACATACGCCACGACTACTGGGCCAACGGCAACGGCGGCTACGCACTCGTGGGCATAGCCAAGAAGCCCGAGGACTACCCCACGGCGGCCCACGAGGACGGCGTAAATGGCATGTGTGCCCGACTGGAAACACGCCGCACGGGCTCGTTTGGCGACATGGTGAAGATGCCCATTGCCGCAGGCAACCTCTTCATCGGCACGTTCGACACGAAAATTGCCATGAAGGAGCCGCGCAATGCCACCCACTTCGGGTTGCCGCTGGTGCAGGACAAACCCGTGCTGCTCAAGGGCTACTATAAATACACCCAGGGCGAGGTGTTCACCGACAAAAACAAGAAGGTGTGCCCCGAACGCAAGGACACGGCCGACATTTACGCCGTCATCTACGAGTGCGACCCGCAGAACTTTGTGGCGCTCAACGGCGATGAAGTGCTGTCGTCGCCCCGCATTGTAATGATGGCGCGCATCAACAACCCCGGCGAACCGCAGGAATGGGAGGAGTTCTACGTTCCTTTCAAGTCGTTCGAAGGTCGCAGCATAGATATGGAGCGCCTCAAGCGCGGCGAATATGCCATTGCCGTGGTGGCCACCTCGAGCCGACAGGGCGCCTACTTTGAGGGTGCCATAGGCAGCGTGCTGTGGGTGGACGAACTGCGCGTGGTATGGCAACTCGACGACGATGCCGACGAGCAGCGCACCAAGATGGAGCAGTACCTCGAAACGCACCCCGACGAACGCTAAGGCTGACACGCCCAAAAACCGCACATTCCTCTTATCACGACCTCAACTCTGCAATTTCGCACGATGAAACAGATACTGATATTCCTCTTCGCCGCCTGCTTTGCCCTGAACGCTTCGGCCGAGACGCTTGACACCATCCGCGCCGCCCGCAAGCCGGTGAAGGAGGCTGACCTCAACATTCTGAAAGCTGCCGTCAAGGGCTGGCACGTGCGCCTCGGCGCTGGCTTCAACATTGGCGGTGCCTCACCGCTGCCGCTGCCGCGCTCCATCCGCAAAATCGACTCGTTCAATCCCACACTCTGCATTTCGCTGCAAGGAGCCGTGGAGAAGCGATTCCGCCAGACGCCCTGGGGCATGCAGATAGGCATTGGCTTCGAAAACAAAGGCATGAAAACCGACGCTACCGTGAAGAACTACCACATGGAGGCCTACAACGCCGACGGTAGCGGTAAGGTGGAGGGCGCCTGGACGGGCCACGTGAAGACGAACCTGGACAACAACTACCTGACCTTCCCCGTGCTCGTGACGTACAACTTCACCGACCGCTGGCAAATGAAAGCCGGGCCTTACGTGTCGTGGATGTTCAACGGTTCGTTTACGGGCGAGGCTTACGACGGCTACATCCGCGACCAGAACCCCACAGGCCCGAAGACCGACGTGACACGCGCCATCTACGACTTCAGCGACGACCTGCGCAAGTTCCATTGGGGCGTCATTCTGGGCGGTGAGTTCAAGGCCTACAAGCATCTGAGCGTGTCGCTCAACTTGCAATGGGGCCTCAACGGTATTTTCCCGTCGGACTTCAACAGCGTGACGTTTGCCCTCTACCCCATCTACGGCAACCTGGGCTTCAACTACCTGTTCTAAGCCGCAGCCGCTATTCCGCATCCAATAAACCCCTTAATATATTAAGCGTATGAAGAAAATTTTACTCACTCTCGCAGCAGCCTTCATGCTGGCTGCTCCAGCCGCCATGGCTCAGAACTACGCCGAGAACCTGGTGGTGTCCATCAACGGCGAGTCAACTGACCCCGTGCCTGCCTCGATCGACGTGCAGAAGAAGGAGAATGGCACGTGCACCTTTATGCTGAAGAACTTTATGCTCGCTGACAGCGAAAGCAGCATACCCGTGGGCACCATCGTGCTGGAAGGCGTGAGGATGACCGAGGCCGACGGCCAGACGACGCTCGAAACCACGCAGACCATCCGCATCCAGGCTGGCGACCTCGCCGACGTGCCTACCGACGACTGGATGGGCCCGAACCTTGGCGATGTGCCCATCGTGATGAGCGGCAAGATTGTGGGCGACAACCTGCTTGCCAACATCGACATCGACATGAGTGAACTGCTCAACCAAATCATCAACGTGAAGGTGGGCGTAAAGGAAGTGCGTAACTACACCGAGCCTCTCGTGGTGACCATCAACGAGATGTCTACGGAACCGCAGGATGTGCCCGTACAGGTGATGACGCTCGTGGACGGCACCTGCATTTTCCGCCTCAACAACTTCTCACTCTCGGACGGCGAGAGCTCCATCCCCGTGGGCAACATCGTAGTGGAAAACGTGAACGTGGAGAACAAGGGCCAGTATGACGCCATCAGCACCTCGCAGAGCATCCTCATCACTGCCGGCACCGACGAAAACGTGCCTGCCGACGACTGGATGGGCCCGGGCCTTGGCGAAGTACCCCTCGTGCTCAACGGCAAAATGATGGCCGACAACCTCTTTGTGAACATCGACATCGACATGAGTGCCACGCTCGAGCAGATCATCAACGTGAAACTCGGCACGGACGAGGGCTTCCCCGAAATCCCCGAGGGCATTGAGCACATTGACGCTGCCCAGGGTAACGCCACCGTGATCTACGACCTGAACGGCGTACGCCAGATGCAGCCCCTGAGCCGCCTGGCCAAGGGCGTGTATGTGGTGAACGGACGCAAAGTGGTGAAGTAAGCACTGCACAAACACAACCAACAAACTCAACGAGGTGTGGCGTGGCCGCTGGCAGACCGCACAACCGGCATGCCACACCTCTCGCATAAAAGGCCCCATCGGGTTTACCTAAAACACACTTACGAAATCCTTTTCATTTACCACAAATCCATCAAACAACATGAAAAGAATGCTCGGCATACTGTCGCTCGCGGCAGCCTGCCTCCCTGTTTGTGCGCAGTACTTGCCCAACAACACCTTCGCCAACTGGAAAACAGCGTGCGGTGACACTTATCAGACGAGTTCGGGTGTTGGGAAAATAACGCGTCCAGGAATAGAACCAGCATCGTGGAACGGATCCAACGTAAAGCAAAAAGTGTTGGGCGTTTACGGATCCAGTTCTGACTTAGTAACCAAAGGAAATACAACGGCATACGGTTATATCGTTAAGCTGACGAACATTTATGTTTCCAAAATGGGCATTGGTTCTAATGCACCTGCCTTCATTAACTTTGGAACACCGTGGGTTTACGCGGTTGTACCCGTTGCCAACAGCGATGGTGGCGTGTACGGCGGCATGGAACTTCCTTCTGCAAGTTACCAACCTGATGCCATTAAAGGCGAGTTCAAGCGTGCGGCTACTACTGGTGAAAAGGCTCACATCATCTCCTATTTTTGGCAAGGCACTTATACATCTACGGTCGCAGGCGATATATCTTTCGACGACGTAGACCGTACCGTTTTCAACGATGACCGCACGGGTTCTGCCGCAGGTACGCTCATTGCCAAGTGTGACTATGCTTTTACGAGCACGGCTAATGAAGACTGGGAAACCATTGAAGTGCCCATCAACTATTTGGCTACGCCCACCACGGGCCAGGCGCTCAAGATGAATGTGATTATTTCGAGCGCCGACTATTGGACACGCTCCAACATCAAGAAAAATAGCCTGCTGGAAGTGAAGTCGGTGAACTTGGTCTATTGGCATGCGCTCAGCGACCTGAAGTGGAACGGCACAACGCTGTCGGGCTTTAACGAAAGCACCACGAACTACAGCGTCAACGACTTCTACGACGCAAGCAAAGTGAACTACACGGTGAAGGGACGCATGGCCAAGGCCACGAAGTCGTATAACGCCGCCACGGGCAAGCTGACCATCACCGTCAACAACAGCGTGAGCGGCTCAACCAACTACACCATCCAATTTCTGACGGAGAAAACCTACACGGGCACACTCGGCGTGGGCAACGGCAGCACCTACGGCAAGGGAGCAACCTTCAGCGCAAAACTCCTTGCCGAGAGCGAAACGAAGCGCTCGCTCAAGTTTGAGAACATCACGCTGGAAAATGCAGCCGGCAAGCAAGGCATCGGTACACTCTATGTGCCCAACGTCACCGTGAACGGCACCAGCGTGACGGGCACCTACAGCGGCACGTTCAGCGCAGGCTCCAACGCCGCCATAAGCAGTTGGCAGGGCAGCGCCTGGGGCACGCAGCAGTGCAACGTGAGCCTCACCCTCTCGGCAAGCAACAGCATAACGGGTACCATCACATGCCCGAAGCTCAAGATGGTATTTGCCAACAGCCAAACACTCAACCAAACGAGCAACGTGACGCTGTCGGCCGGCACGTATAATGTGACCATCAACCGCACCTTTGCCCAAGGCTGGAACACGCTGTGCCTGCCCTTCAGCATGACACCCGCCGAAATCGGCGCCAAAGCCGCGCAGGAGTTCAGCAGCGTGAGCGAGGGCAAGACGCTCAATTTCGCCGCCGTCAGCCAGATGCAGGCCAACGTGCCTTACCTCGTCTTCTTCGAGAACGCCACCACCTCGCCTTTCTACTACTGCGGCACGACGCAGGAGCCGAGCGCAAAGGGCGTGACGCACAGCGGCATCACCTTCAGCGGCAACTTTGCGGCCGACAAGAGCATGCAGGGCTTCTACGGCGTAGTCACGGGCACCGACGGTCACCAGCGCATCCTGCTGGGCTCGGCCGGGGCAACGCTGCCCGCTATGGCAGCCTTCTTCAGCAGCACGCAGCCGCTCGCTAACATGTCGCTGCGAATGGAGGGCGAGAACATGACGGACATCGAAGCCATACAGACGACCGAGAACGAGGCACAGACCGACGTCTACACCCTGCAGGGCACTCGCATCCAGCCCGCCACAAAGGGCGCACGTCTGCCCAAGGGCATTTACATTATCAACGGAAAGAAAGTCATAGTAAAATAAAAAACACCACTTAAAATGAGAAAAGCTTATGTAACCCCCTCAACCACGGCCTTCGAGCTGGCACACACCAGCATGCTCTGCGGCTCGCAGCTCACAAGCGATGGCAGCCAAAACGTAGACATCGAAATCGGTGAGGGCGAACACGGTGGCGCTTTCCAGAGCGGCCACTTAGACAGCACGGGCAACTACTGGGACGAGGACTAACCCCGCAGCCCACAAGTCTTGCCACACACAGGCCGACACCCGCAACCCTTCCACGCTCGCTGCGTGGCACGGGTTGCGGGTGTCGCTTTTGAAAAGGAAGGGGCGGCGGAAGGCTGAGATTGAAAAAGATAGGCTGAAATTTGAGAAGGAAGGGGGCACGTGGCAGCAACCTTACAGCAGGCCGGCCTCAACCATCTGCACCACGCGCTCTGTGTAGCGGTCGTCGCCCTCGGGGTCGTAGTGCTTGTTCAGACTGTTGCCGAAGAGCAGCGCCACGCCTTGATACAAGTTCGCCTTGAAACCGCCCATAAAGGCTTTGGCAATGCTGTAACCCGTCTGGTTGCATTCGCGGTCGATAAGCTTTACCAGCAAACGGCCCTGCGAGCGCGACATCTTTTTGAGCTGCTGCCCATATTGCTTGCGCAGGCCGCGCTCCACCTCGTCCAAGTGGCGCTTGCGCGACTCCTTGTCGGGCAACTGCTGCAGCACCTCGTAGGTTTCAAGCAGCGTGAGACGCGCCAGTTTGGCCCAGGGCAGCACCTTCTTCACGTTATACACCAAGCGGTTGTACTGCTGCCGCTCCTTTTCGTTGGCAAAGGTGAGCGGCGGATACTTGGGCAGCGCAGGATACACCACATGCGTAATGGTGCGCCCCTTATACTCCACCGTGCCTACCTCGGTCATGATGGGCACCTCCACCTCCTGCACCGAGTCGGGCTCTTGCGGCGCATTGCTCCCCGTCTGGGCACACAGCGGCGCGCTCAGCAGGGTCAGTGGCAGGAGTAGGTAGGTAAGCTTGTTCATAAGGTGGTTGCTGTACATTCGCTTCGTCCCGTTGGCCGCTTCTCTCTGCGCCGGAGAGCGCGGAAACGAGGGCAAAGCGGAAATCTCGAATGGAAAAGTTCTATACGGCGAAAAAAAACAGAACGCGCCGTAAGTGCCGCAAAAGTACAAAGTTTTGCTCTTAGCCCGCGTTATTAAATATTAAAGCCCCTCGTGCTGTGGGGAAATTTCAGTTACTTTGCAAGAAAGCCAAGCGCCCCTCGCCGAGGCGCACCATCTACCAAACGTAGCAAGCCTTATGTCAAGAAAAGAGAAACGAAACAGCGGCGGCCGACTGAAGAAGGGCCAGGTGCTGCAAATGCTCAGCGACCTCTTTGCCGCCGAACCCGATAGAGAGTGGCACGTCAAGGACCTCTTTGCCGCCGTGAGAGCCACCAACCATCCGACCAAGATGCTCGTGATGGACGCCTTGCAGGAACTCGTGATGGACGACTACGTGGCCACCGACCGCGAGGGGCATTACCGCTCGGCCATGCGCTCCAACGTGATGGAAGGCACCTTCGTTCGCAAACGCAACGGCCGCAACTCCTTCGTGCCCGACGACGGCGGCCAGAGCATCCTGGTGTGTGAGCGCAATTCGCTCCATGCCCTCGACGGCGACCGTGTCCGCGTCACCATGTTGGCCCGCCGTGCCAGCCACACCCGCGAAGCCGAAGTCATCGAAATCCTCGAACGCGCCAACGACACCTTTGTGGGCGAAGTGAAGGTAGAAAAGGGTTACGGCTTCCTCATCACCGAGAGCCGCTCGCTGGCCACCGACATCTTCATCCCTAAGGACAAACTCAAAGGCGCTCAAACGGGCGACAAGGCCGTGGTCAAGATTACCGATTGGCCCGAAGGCAGCAAGAGCCCCGTGGGCCGCGTGGTCGACATCCTGGGCAAGCAGGGCGAAAACAACGCCGAGATGCACGCCATCCTGGCGCAGTACGGGCTGCCCTACTCCTACCCCGAAAAGGTGGAGCGCGCCGCCGACAAATTGCAGCCCGGCATCACGCCCGCCGAACTGGCACGCCGCGAGGACTTCCGCAGCGTCACCACCTTCACCATCGACCCCCACGACGCCAAGGACTTCGACGACGCCCTCTCCATACGGCCCGCCGGCAAGGGGATGTGGGAGGTCGGCGTCCACATTGCCGACGTTTCGCACTACGTTCACGAGGGCGACATCATCGACAAGGAAGCCGAGAAGCGCGCCACCAGCGTCTACCTCGTCGACCGCACCATTCCCATGCTGCCCGAGCGGCTATGCAACTACATCTGCTCCCTCCGGCAGGGTGAAGAGAAACTCGCCTACTCCACCATCTTCCACCTCAACGAGCGCGCCGAAATCATCGACTGGCACTTGGCGCACACCGTAATCTGCAGCAACCGCCGCTTCACCTACGAGGAGGTGCAAACCACCCTCGAGCGCAACGGCCAGGCATCGCCCGACGACCTCGCCCTACCCGGGCCGCACCCCGAACCGCTCCCAGCGGGCTCGGAGCCTGAGGGCGAATATGCCCACGAGCTCATCGTGCTCAACCGCTTAGCCAAGCAGTTGCGCGAGCGCCGCTTCAAGAATGGCAGCATCGGCTTCGACCGGGCCGAAGTGCGCTTCGAAATCGACGACAAGGGCCACCCCATAGGCACCTACGTCAAGGTGGCGAAGGATGCCAACAAACTGGTGGAGGAATTCATGCTCCTGGCCAACCGCAGCGTAGCCGAGATGATGGCCAAGGCACCCAAGGGCAAAACGCCCAAGGTCTTCCCCTACCGCATTCACGACGTGCCCGACCCCGAGAAACTCGAAAAGCTCAGCGCCTTCGTGGCCCGCTTTGGCCGAAAAATACGCACCGAAGGCTCCAAAACCGAGGTGAGCAAGAGCCTCAACCGTCTGCTCGCCGAGGTCAAGGGTGAAAAGGAAGAGAATGTGGTAGAAATGGTAGCCCTGCGCGCCATGCAGAAAGCCCGTTACAGCATACACAACATCGGCCACTACGGACTCATGTTCCCCTTCTACACCCACTTCACCTCCCCCATCCGCCGCTACCCCGACACCCTCGTACACCGTTTGCTCACCCGCTACGCCGAGGGCGGCCGCAGCGTGAGCGCCACCAAGTACGAGGAACTCTGCGAGCACGCCTCCAACATGGAGCAGCTCGCCGCCTCAGCCGAGCGCGCCAGCATCAAGTACAAGCAAGTAGAGTTCATGGCCGACCGCATCGGACAGGAGTTCGACGGCACCGTGAGCGGCGTCACCGAGTTCGGCCTCTACGTCGAGGTCAACGACAGCAAGTGCGAGGGCATGGTGCCGCTGCGCATGCTGCTCGACGACTATTATGAGTTCGACGAGCGCAACTTCTGCCTCGTAGGCCGCCGCTACCACAAGCGCTACGCCTTAGGCGACAAGGTACGCATCCGTGTCGAGCGCGCCAACCTCGAGCAGCGCCTCCTCGACTTTTCCCTTGTCGGCGAAGAAACCGGCCACCCCGTCGCTGCCCCCGCTCCCG
This sequence comes from Bacteroidales bacterium, assembly GCA_004557185.1. Lineage (GTDB taxonomy): Bacteria > Bacteroidota > Bacteroidia > Bacteroidales > Bacteroidaceae > Alloprevotella. Next base: position 6,001 of record SFEP01000042.1, on the reverse strand, counting down.
CAGCCCCTGCCCGAAAGGGAGGCAAGCGTCAGACGGGGAAAAAGAAACGTACCTCCAAGCGCCACTGACCCGCCCCATCGTGCTGCCCGCCACCGGCGTAGTACGCACTCTCAGGGGGATGCCGTGCAAGGAAACACCGCCTGCCATGCGCACCGCAAGCAGCAAGCAGCAGGGGCATTTCCGCACAGCATCCCCCTGCTGCGTCACCCCCTCGGGCAGCGGGAGCGTTTTCTTTGTGAAACAAATCAAGGGGCAAAGCAAGGAGGAGTCCTCAAAAAAACTTAAATTTGTAGCCGATACCACGCTCCCGGCGCCTCACCAGCACCGCCAGCGTGTGCCTCGGCTGCGGCTTGCCGCCAGTCCCCGCCGGTATTCCTTGCCTATATATAAATAAGGAGTGCCACCCCGCGTCGCTCCCTTGCGTATATATAAATAAGGAGTGTCACCCCGCGTCGCTCCCTTGCGTATATATAATAAGGAGTGGGCACGGACCGGCCTGCGGCAGACAGCCTCCATTATCCACGACATTTCTACCCACACAACATGACAGACAGACGAGTACGCGTGCGTTTCGCACCCAGTCCCACGGGCCCGCTGCACATCGGCGGTGTCCGCACGGCGCTTTATAATTACCTCTTCGCCCGCCAGCACGGCGGCGACATGGTGTTCCGCATCGAAGACACCGACTCCAACCGCTTTGTGCCCGGTGCCGAAGACTACATCATCGAGTCATTCCGCTGGCTCGGCATCCAGTTCGACGAGGGCGTGAGCTTCGGCGGCGAGCACGGCCCCTACCGCCAGAGCGAGCGCCGCGACATCTACAAGGTCTACGTCAAGCAGCTCCTCGACGAAGGCAAAGCCTACATCGCCTTCGACACCCCCGACGAACTCAACGCCAAGCGCGAGGCCGTGGCCAACTTCCAGTACGACGCCCACACCCGCATGCAAATGCGCAACTCCCTCACCCTCGGCCAGGCCGAAACGCAGCGCCTCATCAGCGAGGGACAGCAATACGTGGTGCGCTTCCTCGTGCAGCCAGGCGAGGAAATTCATGTGCACGACATCATCCGCGGCGACGTGCGCGTCATGAGCGACATTCTCGACGACAAGGTGCTCTACAAGAGCGCCGACGAGCTCCCCACCTACCACCTGGCCAACATCGTCGACGACCACCTCATGGACATCAGCCACGTCATTCGCGGCGAAGAATGGCTGCCCAGCGCCCCGCTCCACGTGCTGCTCTACCGCGCCTTCGGCTGGGCCGACACCATGCCCCAGTTTGCCCACCTGCCCCTGCTTCTCAAGCCCGACGGCAAGGGCAAGCTCTCCAAGCGCGACGGCGACCGCCTGGGCTTCCCCGTGTTCCCCCTCGAGTGGCACGACCCCAAGAGCGGCGAGGTTTCTTCGGGCTATCGCGAAAGCGGCTACCTGCCCGAAGCCGTCATCAACTTCCTCGCCCTACTCGGATGGAACCCCGGCACCGACCAGGAGCTGCTCTCCATGCACGAACTCATCGACCAGTTCGACCTCGCCAAGTGCTCCAAGAGCGGCGCCAAGTTCGACTACGTCAAGGGCCAATGGTTCAACCGCGAATACCTCCTGCGCACCGACGACGCCGTCCTCGCCCCCCAGTTCATGGCACTCCTCCACGAGCAGGGCATCAGCACCACCCCCGAGCGCGCAGCAGCCGTAGTGGGCATGATGAAGATGAAGAAAATCAACTTCATCAAGGACCTCTGGCCACTCTGCGACTTCTTCTTCCTTGCTCCGCAATACGACAAAGACGACAAGTTCACGCGCAAAAACTGGAAAGAGGGCACCGCGGCCGACATGCTCGCCCTGCGCCAGTTGCTCGAGGGCATCGACGACTTCAGCATCGAGGCCCAGAAGGCCGCCGTCGATGCCTGGGCCGCCGCCACGGGCATCAAGCCCTGGAACCCCTGGCGTGTCTGCCTCGTAGGCACGGGCAAGGGCCCCGACATGTACGAGCTGGCCGCCTTCCTCGGCAAGGACGAAACCCTCCGGCGCATGGATGCCGCCCTGCAGGCACTCGCATAGTTGTTCCACCGCATTTACCATCGGTTCATGTACTCTCTCCTGATCATGCTCATGGCGCTCGGCGCCCGCCTTGCCGCCCTTTTCAACCACAAAATCGCCCTCATGGTCAACGGCCACCGCAACACCTGGCGCCGCCTGCGCCAGTTGCGCGGCACCGACGAATACGTGTGGTTCCACGCCGCCTCGCTCGGCGAGTTCGAGCAAGGACGGCCACTCATGGAGAGGCTGCGCAGGCAGCACCCCGAACAGAAGATTTTGCTCACCTTCTTCTCCCCCTCGGGCTACGAGGTGCGCAAAAACTACGACGGAGCCGACCTCATCCTCTACCTCCCCTTCGACACCCCGCTCAACGCCCGCCGCTTCATCAAGCTGGCCCGCCCCAAGGCTGCCTACTTCATCAAGTACGAGTTCTGGCGCAACTACATGGACACGCTGCACCACCGGGGCATACCCTGCTACAGCGTGTCGAGCATCTTCCGGCCTGGGCAGGTGTTCTTCAAGCCCTGGGGCCGCGGTTACGCCAGCGTGCTGCGCAGCCTCACCCACCTCTACGTGCAGAATGAAGAGTCCGTACGCCTGCTCCAGAGCATCGGCGTCACACAGGTCACCGTGGTGGGCGACACCCGTTTCGACCGCGTCATCGACATTCGCAACGCAGCCCGTCCGCTGCCCCTCGTCGAGCGCTTCGCAGGCTGCGGGCAAGTGCTCGTGGCAGGCAGTTCATGGCAGCCCGACGAGGACATACTCCTGCCCTACTTCAACCGCCACCGCCAGCTCAAACTCGTGCTGGCACCCCATGTAGTGAGCGAAGAGCACCTCAAGCAGATAGAGCAGAAAATCGAACGCCACTGCGTGCGCTACTCGCAGGCCACGTCCAAGTCGGCGGCCGAGGCCGACTGCCTCATCATCGACTGCTACGGCCTCCTCTCCAGCATCTACCGCTACGCCACGCTGGCCTATGTCGGCGGCGGCTTCGGCGTAGGCATACACAATGTGCCCGAGGCAGCCGTCTACGGGTGCCCCGTCGTCATCGGCCCCAACAACCACAAGTTCCGCGAAGCCCGCGAACTCCTGGCATGCGGCGGCTGTTTCGAAATACACTCGGCCGACGACTTCAACCGCACCGCCGACCACCTGCTGGGCAACCCCCACGCCCTGCGCCAGGCAGGCGAGGCCGCGGCAGGCTACATCAGCAGTCACGCCGGCGCCACGCAAATCATCATGCCCTGACACCTGCGTGACACACGCACCCTTTCACCCCACCCCCACCATGGCTCTTCAACCCGCCACCCCGCCCCCATCCAGCGGCACGCCCACCTCACAAGCAGGCATGCCCCCCGCCACGCAGCGCCCGCTCAAGGTGTTGCTGGTGAACACCTCCAGCCACACAGGCGGTGCGGCCATTGCGGCCCTGCGCCTGCTGCGCGCCCTCCACAAGCGGGGTGTGCAGGCACGCATGCTGTGCCGCGACACACAGCCCGAGGGCGAGGAGGGCGGCGTGCTGGCCCTCAAGCCCACCCTGTGGCGCAAAGCCAAGTTCGCCCTCGAAAGAGCCGAAATCATGCTCCGCAACGGCTTCAGCCGCGAGGGGCTGTGGAGCGTCGACACGGCACGCTTCGGCAACGACATTACCTGCCACCCCGCCTTCCGCGAGGCCGACGTCATACACCTGCACTGGACCAACCAAGCCATGCTCTCGCTCGCCGACCTGCGCCGCATCATGCACAGCGGCAAGCGCGTGGTGTGGACCATGCACGACATGTGGCCCTTCACAGGCATCTGCCACCAGAGCGAAGCATGCACACGCTGGCTCACAGGCTGCGGCCGTTGCCCCATGCTCCAACGACCCGCCGACCACGACCTCTCGGCCATCACCTTCGCCCGCAAGCGCAAGGTCTACGCACAGGGCCGCCTCCACATGGTGGGCTGCAGCCGTTGGCTCACCGACCTCGCCCAGCAGGCGCCCCTCCTGCAAGGCCAGCCCGTGCACTGCATTCCCAACCCCATCGACACCGACTTCTACGCCCCCTCACACAAAATCGAAGACACACGCGAGGCACTCTCGCTGCCACTCGACAAGCGCATCCTCTTCTTCACAGCCTTCCGCGTCACCGACCCCCGCAAGGGCATCGACTACCTCACCGAAGCACTCACCCTGCTCTGCCAAGAGCACCCCGAGTGGCGCGAGCAGGCCGTCATCGTGCTGGCAGGCAAGGGATGCGAGGAATTGCTGCACGCCTTCCCCATCAAGGCCATCGGCATGGGCTACATCACCGACGAGGCAAAAATGCGACGCCTCTACCAAGCCGCCGACGTGCTCCTCATGCCCACACTCTGCGACAACCTGCCCAACACCATCGTCGAGGCCATGGCCTGCGGCACACCCTGCGTGGGCTTCGACATTGGCGGCGTGCCGCAAATGATTGACCACGGCGTGAACGGCTACCTCGCACAATTCCGCAACAGCCTCGACTTTGCCCACGGCATCCACGCCCTCCTCGCCTCGCCCAACCGCCAGGCACTGCGCCGCAACGCCCGCTCCAAGGCCCTCAACACCTACTCCGAGCGCGCCGTGGCCGACAAGTACCTGGAGGTCTACACCGCGCCCTGAAGCGCCTGCCACTGCCACATCGCCTATTCCTTTTTTTGTTAAATAAGACAGAACCGACCCATGCCCCCTTCCGAACAACCCGAGCCCTTGCCAGCGTGTACCATCACCGTAGCCACGGTGACCTACAACGCAGGCGCGCTCATCGACGCCACCATACACAGCGTCGAGATGCAAACCTATCCACACGTCGAGCACCTCATTGTCGACGGCAACTCGCACGACGACACGCTGGAGCGCATCCACCACTACCAGGAGCGTAACAGCATTGCCCCCGTGCCGCACGACATACAGTGCATTAGCGAGCCCGACCACGGCCTCTACGACGCCATGAACAAGGCCCTCGACATGGCGCACGGCGACTACATCGTGTTCCTCAACGCCGGCGACCGCCTGCACGACGCCGACACCCTGGCACGCGTAGCACAGGCAGCCCAAACGGCCGACGGACGCCGCCCGGCCGTCATCTACGGGCAAACGAATTTAGTCGATGGAAACGGGCAATTTCTGCGGTCGCGCCGCCTCAGCGCACCCGAACACCTCACCTGGCGCTCCTTCCGCAACGGCATGCTCGTGTGCCACCAGGCCTTCTATGCCGCCACCGACCTGGCACGCCGCACGCACTACAACCTGCGCTACCGCTTTTCGGCCGACTTCGACTGGTGCGTGCGCCTCATGAAGGAGGCCGCCCGCCTCAACCGTCCCCTCGTCAGCACCCGATCCGTGCTGGCCGACTACCTCAACGAGGGCATGACCACCCACAACCACAAAGCCTCACTCCGCGAGCGCTTCCGCATCATGTGCCGCCACTACGGCTTCACCACCGCGCTGGCACGCCACGCATGGTTCGTGGTGCGCGCTGTGGCTAAAAAGTAAACACGCCCGCATGTCCACCCAAAGCCACGAACTCTCGTCCGACGAACTGCACGACCTGCTGCGGCGCACCGCCGCGCTCTGCGTGCGCAAGGAATACTGCGCCAGCGAAATCGTGCAGAAGCTGCGCGCCAAGGGAGCCACACCCGAGCAGGCTGCCCAACTGCTCGAACGCCTGCAGCACGAAGGCTACACCGACGACCTGCGCTACGCCCGCGCCTTTGTGTCCGACAAATTCCGCTTCGACCACTGGGGACGCCTCAAGATAGCGGCTGCACTGCGCGCCAAAGCGCTGCCCTCGCACCTCATCGACGAGGCTTTGCACGACATCGACGAGGCCGACTACGAAGCAGCCATCGCCAGCTTCATACAGTCGCGCCGACGCACACTCAAGGCACCCGATGCACACACCCTCGCCCTCAAGGTGGCCCGCGCCGCCGTGAACCGGGGCTACGAGCCCCA
>SFEP01000041.1 GCA_004557185.1 Bacteroidales bacterium | reverse complement strand
CGCCCCGCCGAAAATAGATGCTACGTAAAAAAGTTTACGAACGACGTGATTTTTTTTACGTACTACGTGACATTTTTTACGTAGCATCTCCTTTTTCCCATCCCCCACCCCGCCGAAAATAGAGGCTATGTAAATTCTTCAATCAACCAGACGCAGACCTGAACCATATGCTTGCCGAGGTATCTGAAACACCTCCTCAAGAGTCTATTTTTTGACAAAGGGGGCTTGTCCATGATAAGCCGAAAGCCACACCTCTGTCTCTCGGAAAGTTAGGGGTGTAGTCTTAGGGTTTAGCGGACAGTAATATTTCTTTATTATTGTCTGGTAAACTTGTATGAGCGCCCCCAGAAAGACGGGTGCTCGGTAAACGCATTGAAGGTGTTGCCTCCGACGGGATGCCGTGGAAGAAAGTTCCCCCGCCGTGGACGAAAGTTCCCACGGCGTGGACGAAAGTTCCCACGGCGGCCTGTTTCTACGGCGCGCCACCCCGCCGAAAATAGGCGGCGATTTCGCGTTTCACGGAGCAACGTCGTCGTCACAAAAAGCGGGCAGGGCGCAAAAAATGCCGTGTAAAAACGGGGCTGGCCTGTGGTGAATTACTTCACACGGCATGTCCAGTTTTCACACGGCATGTGTGTTGTTACGTGGCAACCACTGCTTGCGAGGCTCGCTGCGGGGCGCTCGGCGCATGCAGTGGTGCGGTGGCTTACTGCTCGGGCATGAAGAGGGGGTCCCAGGCGGGCAGCACCACGGGCTTTTGCTTGAGCAGTTCGAGCGTAGCGGCGGGCACGTACTTGCGGTCAACCACGAGGCGGAACATGTATTCGTCGAACCAGGCATCGGTCATGATGAGGTGGCCGTGGTGCCCGTGCGTCGGTCCCCAGGAGTTCTCCACCTTCCACTTGCGGGGCTTGCCCTGTGCGTCGAGGTCCACGGCCATGAGCGTCATGGCGTGGCTCGAAGCCGAAGCGAAGGTGCGTATGCGGTCGGCCTTGTTCATGGGGAAGGTGGTGGCGAAGAGCGACTCGTAGTCGTAGTTGCGGAGCGAGAGCACACCCGTTTTGCTGTCGAGGAACTTGCCCACGTCGCACGAGAAGTACATCATCGTGGAGTCCTTGATGGAGGCAATGGCCATGTCCTTGATTTCGTTCATGGGCAGGTTGAGGTAGGTCCACTGCAGGCCGTCGTAGGAGTGGCGGTCGAGGTCGATGGTGTAGAGCTTGTGGTAGGGGCGTGAGGGGTCGTTCATGAGCATCACGTAGTTGTTTTTCAAGTCTACGCCCACAAATTTGTTGTAGAATTCGAGCGGGGTGTAAGTGGCGGTGCTTACGGGGCGTCCCTGTGCGTCCTTCTGTGTCCACTCAAACTTGACGGGCGGCTCGCCCAGGGTGAGCGAGAGCATGTGGTAGACGGTGGCGAGCATCTGCTGCTTGCGCTCAGCGATCTGCTTGGCCTTTTCGCCGCGGGCTACGGCTTGGCGCAGGGTGAGGCCGTACTCACGCAGCTTGAGGGCTATGAGCGAGGAGAGGCGCGAGGTGTTGTTGGCCTGGTAGCTCTCGGGCATCACCTCGGCGGGCACGAGGCCGTATTTCATCACAGCGTCGGCCACACCGCAGAAGGTGCCGCCGTCCGAGAGGGGGTTCTTGAAGAGCCATTCCACGGTTTTGTCGTCCATGGGGCGGTTGGCCAGGTCGATCACCGATTGCAGGAAGAGGTTGGCCTTCTCCAGCTGGTCGTAGAAGAAGGTGTAGCTTTGCGAAAACTGGAACGCGCCGAGGTTGTAGTCTTTAATCATCCGAGCACGCATCACGTTCATGCCCGTAAAGAGCCAGCAGCGGCCCGAGTTCTTCTGGTCGGTTACGCCGGCCGAGGGCACCTCGTGGCTGAAGTAGGTGTCGGTGGCATCGGGGTTCGAGGGGTTGGTGGCCAACTGGTTGATGGCGGCGCCTGCCAGCGCGTTGCGCAGGGCGGCGTCGGCGGGCGTGGCCGATTGGCTGCTCTTGATTTTTTCAAGCAGTTGGGGCGATATGCCTCCGTCGGTGCGCTGCGCCAGTGTCAGCAGGGAAGGGGCGGCCAGCAGGCTGGCGAGTAGGATTTTCTTCAACATAGTGATAAGATATAGAAGGTGAATGGAATGCGTCGTCAGGCGTGGTGCTTGAGTTTTTCGGTGAGGCGGTTCCACGTCATGCGCCGCCAGCGCTTGTAGATGGCGTCGGAGGCCACGAAGAAGAGGGGAGCCGTGAGGAGGCCGCCCAGCACGTCGACCAGATAGTGGGCCTGAATGTAGACCGTGGCACAGCAGAGGGCGATGTAGAAGGGTAGCGACCACACAAAGAGCCGGCGGCTGTTGCGCCACAGCAGCAGGAGCAGCACCGTGCTGATGCCCACGTGCGACGAGGGGAAGGCGGCCGTGGGTCGTTCGCCGTCGGCCTGCGTGGCTTCGACAAGCGAGCGGAAGAAACCCTCGGGGCCCGGCGACACGGCCATGTCGGTGTGCGTCTGGAAGTAGTGCCCCAGGGCGGGAAAGTGGCCTGCCTCGGCCTGCTCCATGCCGATGGCGTGGAAGTAGTATTGCGGGCCAGCCACGGGCAACAGCAGGTAGATGAGGTAGTAGAAGAAGAACGACATGAGCACCACAAACGCCGTGCGCTCAAACCGCTGGCGGCACAGCATGATGGGCGAGAGCACCGTGAGCAGTATGAGCGGATAGTAGGCGAAGTAGCCCATGTGGAACAATTCGCTCCAGCACTTCTGCGGCAGGGCGCGGCTGAACGTGATGCTGGGCTGGCAACCCACGAGCCACTCGTCGGCTTTGGCAAAGAAGTGGTCGAGGTTCGGAAAGTGGCGGCTGAAGTCGTAGGTGTCGGGATACCAGAAACTCAGCAGCACCATGGGATAGAGGTAGCGTAGGAAGAAGGTGAAACGGCTGGGGCGCCAACGGTAGAACGCGTAGAAAAAGGCTACGCCCACCACCACAAAGGCACGCGCCGTGAGCAAGCGTTGCGCGTCGCCGCTACCGTTGAGCAGCACCAGCACGAGCAGCGTGGTGAGCAGCGTGTAAGCCAGCGTGGCCCACTCCACGGGCGAGAGGAAGCGGTAGCGCAGCGGCGACTTCGACAGCAGGAGTGCTTGCAGCAGTTGGGGTAACGACGTGTGGGGCATGCTATATATAAAAGGAGTGCTATCTATAAAAAAGGAGTGTGCCGACGGAGTTTATTAAGGAGAGGCCATGAAATGGGGCCGCTTGGTGGGTCAGAAGGTGCGATACCACTCTCGGGTGTCGTGCACGCCGCGGGTGAGGGGCCAGGCGGGCTTGTAGCCCAGGTCGCGGCGGGCGGGCGTAATGTCGGCTTGCCAGTTGCGCTGGCACATGATGCGGTACTTGTCGGCATTGAGCGTTGAGGTGGTGCCGCGCAGGCGGGCCACGGCCTCGGCTATGCGAGCCACGAGCCACAGCACGCAAGTGGGAGCGGTGATGTGGAGCACGCGGCGCACGCCCAGCTCGAGTTGCAGCAGGTCGCTGAAGGCGCGGCTGGTGTAGCTCTTGCCGTCGGTCAGCACGTAGGCCGCACCGCTGCGGCCACGGGTGAGGGCCAGGAAGGCGGCCTGCACGAGGTCCTTTACATAGATAAAGGTGAGCACCTGCGGCTTGAAGCCCACGGCAAAGTCGATGTGGCGGCGTATGCTGCGGGCCATGAGGGCATAGTCGCGCTCACGGGGACCATACACGCCAGTGGGCCGCAGCACCACGTAGTTCAGTCCCGGCACCTGCGCCAGCAGGCACTCAGCCTGCCACTTGCTGCGGCCGTAGTGGGTGTTGGGCTGCGGCTGGTCGGTTTCACGCAGCGGCAGGTGGTCTATTTCGTGCAGCGCGCCATACACGCTGAGCGAACTCACGAACACCAGACGCCCGTCGGCACCGAGCGCGCCCGTTTCGAGTAGCGTGACGGCCAGGCGGCCTGTGGCTTCGGCATTGATGCGGTAAAAGTCGGCCACGCGGCGGCATTTCGTGGCACCCGCAGCATGTATCACGCCGCTGAAGGCACCGTGCTCCTGCACGTGGGCACTGAGTTGCGCGGTGAGGGCGGCGTCGTTCTCCAAGTTCAGTTCGATGAAGCGGATGCGCTCGTCCTGCAGATAGGCACGGCTACTGGTGCGGCGCACGGCGGCCCACACTTCGTAGCCCTGCGCCAGACCCTCTTCGACCAGAAAGCTGCCGATGAAGCCCGAGGCGCCTGTGATGAGAATGCTCTTAGCCATGAGTTGCTGTATGTCAGGTGTGAAATCAGTGCGCCCCTGCCTGCCGGTTGTGCAGGGCGGCATCGCGGGCCGCCAGGTCGTCGTAGGCGGTTTGCAGGTAAGCCTTGGCGGCGCGTCGGCGTGCCTCGCTGGGCTGCGGCTCTTCGCGCAGCGGTGCGGCATCGGCCTGCTGCGTGCTCACGGCGCTCAGCCCCGTGGCGTCGAGGTGCCACAGCCCCTCGCTCCACACGTGCACCGCCGAGGGGTGGCGGTAGGTGGCGCTGAGCACGTCGCGGCTGAAGCGGAAGTCGTCGTGCGCCAGCCCCAATTGCCCCAGCAGCGTAGCGGCCAGGTCCGACTGGTTGCACAGCACGTCGACCGTGCGGTGTTCCCGCACAGCCCCGCCGCACAGAATGAGGGGAATGTGGGCGCGGCGCGGGTCGAGGTCGGTGAGGCCTTCGGGATAGCCAATGCCGTGGTCGGGCAGGAGCACGATGAGCAGGTTCGCCCACAGCGGGCTTTGGCGCAGGCGGTCGGTCAGGCGGCCTATGCAGTCGTCCAGATAGGCCATCGAGTTGGCCACCTTGTTGCCCGCCAGGCGGTCGTAGGGCACCTGCCACGGCTCATGGCTGGCCAGCGTGAGGAAGGCCGTGTGCCAGGGCTTGTCGGTGCGGCGTGCCAGCAGGCGTTGGCACAGCGTGTCGCAGGTGATGGCGTCGGTCACGCCCCAGTCGTGGCTTCGGCGCACCGAGGCGGGAAAGTCCTGCTCGTCGGTGGTGCGCTCGTAGCCCGTGGCCACCAGGTAGCCGCGCATGTTGGTAAAGGTGAGGTCGCCGCCATACAGAAAGTCGGTGCTATAGCCCGCCCCGCGCAGCGTTCGTGCTATCGAGGGCAGCGTGGAGGCCAGCGCCGCGTTCTTCATCACGCTCAGGTCGGGAAAGGCGGGATAGCCGCTCAGCGTGGAGAGCGTGCCGCGGTCGGTGCGGAAGGAGTTAGCGTAGCATTGCGTAAACACCACGCCCTCGGCGGCCAGACGGTTCAGGCGCGGCGTGATGGTGGGGTCGCTCAGCGGGTCGACGGCATGCACAAAGGTGCCGCCGCAGCCCTCCATGAGTATCAGTAGCACGTGGGGTCGCTGCGTGCGGAGCAGCTGTGGTGTGTGGAGGCTGCGGGTGTCGTAGCCCAGCGCGTCGAAGTAGCGGCGGCACGTGTCATGGTCAAAGTAGCGCGCCTTCTTGCCGTAGTCGTCCGTCTTGCTGGTGGTCGATACCAGGCTGAACAGCGGGTTCACGGCAGCGTGGTTCAGAAAAGGGTTGGCTGAGTAATACACCATGCCCACGTTGGCCGTTCCCTTGCCCACGCCGCCGCGTATGGCCACAAAGAGCACGCCGCCCGCCACGAGCCACAGCGCGGTGCGGCGCACGCGGTGCTGCGGCGCGGCAGGCTGGTGGCGCCACGGCAGCACGGCCACGGCATACACGGCGGCCAGCGTCAGAGCGAAGGCCACGCACACACCTATTATATAAAGGGGAGTCACGCTCGACAGCGCGCCGCCCGGTGCATCGAGGTAGTTCCAGATGGTGGCGTCGAGCTTGATGGTCCAGAAGGGGTAGAGTGCGGCGTCGCCCACCAGCGTGAGCGCCATCACCACGGCCGTCAGTGCCACGTAGGGCCGCGCCACGCGCAGCAAGGCAGGCCGCGGCCACCATGTGTGCACCAGCAGCAGCAGCCACACGGGGGCCGTGAGGTAGCCCGCCGTGGCGAGGTCCTGCACCAGCCCGTGCAGCAGCACCTCGGGCATGTCGCTCCACCCGGCACCCTGCCACAGCGCGCCGGGCTGCGTAAGCATGAAGAGGGGTTTGGCCAGCACAAACAGGCCCACGTAGGCCGCATACTGAGCCACCAGCAGGCGCCAGGCGCTGACGGGAGCCGTGTGCGGGCGTCGTCGTGCTATTTTCTGCCACAATGCTTTCATGGTCATCATACTCCTTGCTTCAGAGTTGCTGCATGTCGTTCAGCCGTTTGTAGTATCCGCCTTGAGCCAGCAGTTCCTCGTGCGTGCCGCGTTCCACAATGCGTCCTTCGTAGAGCACGCATATCTCGTCGGCGTTCTTGATGGTGCTCAAGCGGTGCGCAATGGCAATGGTGGTGCGCGTCTTCATCAGTCGTTCGAGCGCCTCCTGCACCAAGCGTTCGCTCTCGGTGTCGAGGGCCGAGGTGGCTTCGTCGAGGATGAGAATGGCAGGGTTCTTCAGGATAGCGCGTGCTATGCTGATGCGCTGGCGTTGTCCGCCCGACAGGCGGCAACCTCGGTCGCCCACCATCGTGTCGTAGCCGTTTTCGCTGTCCATGATGAAGTCGTGCGCGTTGGCTATCTTGGCGGCTGCCACCACCTCGTCCATCGTGGCGTGCTCCACGCCGAAGGCTATGTTGTTGAAGAAAGTGTCGTTGAAGAGTATGGCCTCCTGGTTCACGTTGCCAATGAGGGCTCGCAGGTCGCTGATGCGCAGTTCCCTCACGTCGGTGCCGTCGATGCTGATGGTGCCGCCCTTCACGTCGTGGTAGCGTGGCAGCAGGTCCACCAGCGTACTTTTTCCGCTGCCGCTCTGCCCCACCAGGGCGATGGTCTGTCCGCGTTTGATGTGCAGGTTCACGTCGGTGAGCACCTGTGCGCCGTCGCCGTAGCCAAAGTTCACGTGGTCAAAGCTGATTTCCCTCTCGAAGGCCTGCAGCCGCTTGGGCACTGTGGGCTCCTTGATGGTGTTTTCGGCATGCAGAATTTTGTTGACGCGCTCCACCGAGGCCATGCCCTTAGGGATGTTGTAGGAGGCTTTTGAGAAATCCTTGAGCGGCTGTATGATGCTGTAAAGTATGACCATGTAGAAGATGAACGTAGGCGCGTCGATGGGCGAGTGGGCCGAGAAAATGAGCGTGCCGCCATACCACAGCACGAGCACGATGAGCGTAGTGCCCAAGAACTCGCTCACGGGGTGTGCCGAGGCCTGCCTGATGGCCACGCGGGCCGATGCCGAACGGAAGCCGTCGGTGCTGCGGTTGAAGCGTTCCATCATTTTCTTTTCGGCCGTAAAGGCTTTCACAATGCGCATGCCGCCCAGCGTTTCCTCGAGCTGCGCCATGGTGTCGCTCCAGCGGTTCTGCGCGTCGAGGCTCTTTTGCTTGAGTTTGCGCCCTATGCGTCCCATGAGCCAGCCCATGAGGGGCAGCACGAGTATGGTGAACAGCGTGAGCTGCCACGAGGTGTAAATGAGCACCCCAAAGTAGCAGATGAGCAGGATGGGGTTTTTGATGAGCATCTCCAGCGACCCCGTCACCGAGGTCTCAATCTCGTTCACGTCGCCGCTCATGCGGGCTATGATGTCGCCCTTGCGTTCGTCTGAGAAGAAGCTCAGCGGGAGCGACACGATTTTGGCATACACCTTTTCCCTGATGTCGCGCACAATGCCCGTGCGCAGCGGCACCATGATGGCCACCGAGGCAAAGTAGCACGATGTTTTCAGCAGCGTGGTCGTCACCAGGAAGAGCCCTATCATGAGCAGTGTGGTCGATGCCCCGTAGGTGTCCATCAGTTCGGTGGTGTACCAGTACATGTTGTTCACCACAATGTCCTTGGTGCTCATGCCGGGGTCGGTCCAGGCAATGAACTCGTAGCGGTTCTGGTCGATGCCGAACAGCAACTGCAGCATGGGAATGATGGAAATGAACGAAAACACGTTGAGCACGGCCGAGAGGAGGTTGAAAAGCAACGAACCGGCCAAGTAACCCTTGTAAGGGGCCACGTATTGGCGCATCAGGCGCAGAAAGTCTTTCATATCAGAATGGGTGCATGCCTTGGGCGCGTCACACCTCAACTCGACGGGTGACGCTGGGTAAAAAAGGGGGAGGGAAGGGGAATGCCACCACCCGCGGCACGGCCTACGGGCACAGGTGCGTATTCTCCTTTAATAAATTGTGGCAAAAATACGAATAAATATTTATCAAGCTCTCTTATCGTGCCGTTAAGGCCGCCTGCCAGCCCGCTCTTCACTCCTTTCAGGCAGTTTTTGCGGCTCCATGTGCCATTCAGGCCATTTATTTTGAGGGGAAAAAGTGGGCGATAACCCCACGATGCGCTAACTTTGCCCTGCTAACCCCTCTATCCCTTACACCATGACGCATACCGAACTCATGCAACGCGCCATAGAGCTGGCTGCCGACAACGTGCTGCACGGCGGCGGCCCCTTTGGCGCCGTCATTGCCCGCGAGGGCGAAATCGTGGCCGAGGGCGTCAACCGCGTCACAGCCTCGTGCGACCCCACGGCCCACGCCGAGGTGCAGGCCATACGCGCCGCTGGCTCGGCGCTCGGCACCTACGACCTCACGGGCTGCAGCATCTACGCCTCGTGCGAGCCCTGCCCCATGTGCCTCGGCGCCATCTACTGGGCTCGCCTCTCCCACCTCTACTTTGCCGCCGGCCAGCGCGACGCGGCCGCCGCGGGTTTCGACGACGCCGCCATCTACCGCGAGTTTGCCCTCGCCCCCTCCCTGCGCCGCCTGCCTTCGCAGGTGCTCCTGCCTGCCGAAGGCCTGCGCCCCTTCAGGTTGTGGGCCGCACAGGCCGACAAGACGCCCTATTGATTTTCCCTCTGATACACGCTCCCGTCATGCCCCATCCGCTTTCGTTCGCCCACTATCGCGACACGCCCGCCGACCGCCTCGCACTCCAGCTGGCCGGCCGCACCGACATCGACGTGCCCCTCATTCTGCGCCAAGTGGAGGGCTGGCAACGCCTGCGCCACAAGGTGCCCCGCTGGGCCGACACCGAAGGCGTGCTCTTTCCGCCCCGCCTGGCACTCGAGCAGTGCAGCGGGCAGGAGGCCGCGGCCTACAAGGGCCAGCTGGCAGCACGCCTTTGCGGCGGGCAGACCGCTGCCATGGCCGACGTCACAGGCGGCATGGGCGTCGACTTCAGTTTCATGGCCCCCGTCTTCGGCCGCGCCACCTACGTCGAACGACAGGAGGAACTCTGCACCCTGGCGCGCCACAACTTTCCCCTGCTCGGTGTGCCGCACGCCCAGGTGGTGCAGGCTGCGTGCGAGGACTTCGTGCCGCACATGCAGCCCGTCGACCTCATCTACCTCGACCCCGCACGCCGTAGCACCACGGGGCGCAAAACGGTGCTCCTCGACGACTGCACCCCCAACCTCACCCTGCTCCTGCCCCTGCTCCTGGCCAAGGCACGCTGGGTAGTGGCCAAACTCTCGCCCATGCTCGATGTGGCCAGCGCCCTGCGCACCCTGCACGCCGTGCACGAGGTGCACATGGTGGGAGCCGACGGCGAATGCAAGGAACTGCTGCTCGTGGCCGGCCACGACGCACCGCCCGAGGCGCGCCGCGTGGTCTACAACGAGGGCCGCACCCTCAGCTTCACACCCGCCGACGAGGCCACGGCTGCACCCCTCTACGCATCCCGCCCCCTGCGCTACCTTTTGGAACCCTGCGCCGCCCTGCTCAAGGCCGGTGCCTTCCGCTTCACGGCCGTGCACTACGGGCTGCACAAGCTCCATCAGCAAGCCCACCTTTACACCGCCGACCACCTGCCCGCCCACTTCATGGGCCGCACCTTCAGCGTGGTGGGGTGCTACGGATTCTCGAAGCCCGAGTTGCGCCGCCTCAAGCACGAAGTGCCGCAAGCCAACCTCAGCGTGCGCGGCTTCCCCGGATCGGCCGAGGCGCTGCGCCGCCGCCTCAAGTTGCGCGACGGCGGTGACACCTACCTCTTCGCCACCACCCTGGCCGACGGCAGCCATGCCCTGCTGGCCTGCGTCAAGACGCAAGCCAAGGCATGACGGCGCAGCACCCACGCCGCCTGCCGAAAATAGATGCTACGTAAAAAAGTTTACGTACGACGTGATTTTTTTTACGTACGACGTGATTTTTTTTACGTAGCACCCCGTTCTTCCTCTCAGCCACCCCGCTGGAAATAGATGCCGTGGAAAAAAACGTCCACGGCGGGGGAAGTTTCTTCCACGGCGGGGTAATTTTTTCCCACGGCGTCCCGTTTTGCCCGTCGGCCTCCCCTCCGTTTCACCCCTCAGCAGGCGCCGAGGCGGCGTGGGCGGCGCGTTTTTTTTAGGGCATGATGAAAAAAATGGGCTCTGCGCTGTAACTTTTTCCCATCTCGCCCGTCTACTGAAAAGAGAGCACCCATGAACCAGATAGATTTCCGCCAAGACTTGCTGCCGCTGAAGGACAAGATCTACCGTCTTGCGCTGCGCATCACGCTCAACCGGCAGGAGGCGGAGGACCTCACGCAGGACACCTTGCTGCGGGCATGGGACAAGCGCGTTGAACTCTGCGCCGTGCAAAGCCTCGAAGCCTACTGCCTCACCATTGTGCGCCGCCTCGCCCTCGACCGCCTCGCCCTCAAGGAGCACGCCAACGCCTCGCTCACCGAAGCTGAAACACAGGTGCCCGACGCAGCCGGCAACCCCGAGGAAAGGCTCGTGGCAACCGACCGCCTGCAACGCGTGCAACGCCTCTTCAACGCCCTGCCCGTGACGCTACGCACCGCCCTGCAGCTGCGCGACATCGAGGGCCTTTCCTACCACGAAGCCGCCGAGGCCATGGGCATCACCGAGGGCGCTTTCAAAGTTACACTGCACCGCGCACGAACCGCCCTGCGCACGCAGTACGAAAAAATAGAGTCGTATGGATTATAAGTATATTGACCAACTGCTTGAAAAGTACTGGAACGCCGAAACCTCGGCGGCCGAGGAGCAAATTCTGCGTGCCTTCTTTGCGCAGGACGTGCTGCCCGCTCACCTGGCCCGCTTCAAGCCCCTCTTCGACTACGAGCGCAGCGAGCAGACGCTGGGACTCTCGGCCGACTTCGACGAACGCGTAGCCCGAGCCGCACTCGGCCAGACCGCCACGCCAGCCACCACGGTGCGCACCGAGGCACGCCACTTCAGCATGGCACGCAGGCTGCGCCCCCTCTATCGCGCAGCAGCCGCCGTGGCCATCGTGACACTGGTGGGCACAGCCGTGCAGCACGCCGTGAGCCACCAGCCTGCCGACAACGCTGCCTGGGACTACGACCAGCAGGCCTACACCGACTCCTACAAGGACCCCCAGCAGTCGCTCGAACTCACCAAGCGCGCCCTCGACATGATGAAGCAAGGTCCCAGCACCGCTGCGGCCGACAGCACCGTGGCAGAGCCCGAAAGCGCACGTTAAACAATGAAACACCTCATCTCACTCCTTATAGCCGCGCTGTGCTCACTCACAGCCGCCGCACAGCAAGAGCAGGACTTTGCCGCACGCTACATGCAGCTCTACGCCGAGGGCACATCACTCACCTGTTCCACCGTGAGCCCAGCCATGATGCAGCGACTCATGAACCTGCCTACGGTGCAGGACGACAGCGAAATGAAGGCCCTCATCAAGGAAATCAAAACGCTGCGCATCGTGCAGCACGAAAACAGGGACGAGGCCGACGAACTGCTGCAAAAGGCACTCACACTGGCTGCCGACAACCCCAGGCGCTACCAACTCACACAGGAGCAGGACAACCGCTGGATTTTCAGCCGTAAACGCGGAAAGGTGACGCTCGAAATCGTGTTCATCACCAAAATGAAGCAACACTTCTACCTGATCAACGTGACGGGCAACATGACCGAACGCTTTACCCAACACCTGCTGCGACGCTAAACACGCTATCAACGAAGTTCAACACACATACACCGCACGGAAAGGCCGCGCGGACCAAGTAAAACAATCTTTCAAAACACCCTCTCTCTGTCACCCCCGTGCACAAGCCCGCCAAGGCCTGCACACCCAGGTTTCAGTATCTCTCAGCAAGCACCCGGCGGGGTGCACACACGATAAACAGGGAAGCGACACGCACCACTGCGCACCGCTTCCCTTTATCATGTCAATACGCGAAGGCCGCCACCGCCGCACACAAAGCGCGGGCAGGGCTTTGCCAGTGCGGGGGTTTGGCGTAACTTTGCCCGTCGAAATCTGCATTTTATGAAAAATCTCTATATCGAAACCTACGGCTGCCAGATGAATGTGGCCGACAGCGAGGTGGTGGCCTCGGTGATGCGCATGGCAGGCTACGAGCCTTGCACCGACGCCGAGGGAGCCGATGCCATCTTCCTGAACACCTGCTCTGTGCGCGACAACGCCGAGCAGAAAATCATTCACCGCCTCGAGGCGCTCAATGCACAGCGACGCAAGGGCCGCCACTTCATCATCGGCGTGCTGGGATGTATGGCCGAACGCGTGAAGGACGACCTGCTTAACCGCCATGGCGCCGACCTCGTGGCGGGCCCCGATGCCTACATGCAGCTGCCCGAACTCGTGGCGCAGGCCGAACTGGGGCACAAGGCTATCGACGTGACCCTCTCGCTCACCGAAACCTATCGCGACGTGGTGCCCGAACGCTATTGCGGCAGTCGCATCTCGGGCTTCGTGAGCATCATGCGCGGCTGCAACAACTTCTGCCACTACTGCATCGTGCCCTACACCCGAGGCCGTGAACGGTCGCGCGATGTGGAGAGCATTCTGCGCGAAGTGCGCGACCTCGAGAGCCGTGGCTACAAGGAGGTGACGCTGCTGGGGCAGAACGTGAACTCTTACCGATTTACACCCGAGGGGGGCAACGACGACGAAACCACCGACTTTCCCACCCTGCTGCGCCGCGTGGCACGAACCGTGAGGGGCATGCGCATCCGTTTCAGCACGAGTCACCCCAAGGACATGAGCGACGACACACTGCGCGTCATTGCCGAAGAACCCAACGTGTGCCGACACATACATCTGCCCGTGCAGAGCGGATCCGACCGCATTCTCAAACTCATGAACCGCAAATACACCCGACAGTGGTACTTGGACCGCGTGGCGGCCATACGCCGCATCGTGCCTGACTGCGGCCTGAGCACCGACATCTTTGCGGGCTACTGCTCAGAGACCGACGACGACCACCGCCTCTCGCTCTCACTCATGCGGGAGTGTGGCTACGACTCGGCCTTCATGTTCAAATACAGCGAGCGACCCGGCACCTACGCCTCGCGACACTTGCCCGACGACGTGCCCGAAAACGTGAAAGTGGCACGACTGGAGGAACTCATCGCCTGCCAGAACGAACTCAGCGCCGAGAGCAACCGCCGCTGCGAGGGACGCACCTACGAAGTGCTGGTGGAGGGCGTGAGCAAACGGTCGCGCGAGCAACTCTTCGGCCGCACGGAGCAGAACAAGGTGGTGGTGTTTCCACGAGGCACTGCCCGCCCCGGAGATTTCGTCAAAGTGCGCATCACAGGCTCTACCAGCGCCACGCTGCTCGGCGAACGCTGCACGGAGGAAGTGTGACATAGCGTGGCAGAAACGGCTTTGGTAGTTGTCCTTATCTACCCCAAGGCGTGCAAACTTGTTTTTTTTATGAAAAAGTTTGGGGCATATTTCAGCTCCGTCTCACAGAGATTGCTTACTTTTGCCGCAAAGCCATGCTGAAGTTTGCCACGATTTCGCAAAACCTCTGCCGCTTGCATGTGGCGATGTACAAGGCGGCATAGAGTTTGAAAACGTCGAGAGCGCACCACCGCCGCTCGGCGACAGCAAAGAGAAAAGGCAAGTTGATTCTTGGGACGAGTCGGAGGCTGCGCATAGCCTCACTTGCCTGCCTCGAGTGTACGTCACAAGTCGTACACGTTAGGGACTTCCTTAGGGAAGCAGTTGTTTCAACAAGGGATGGCGTCCGCGAGGATAACCATCCCTTTCTCTTATACTTGCCCACATCGCGCCGCCACCATCGGCCATAGGGCTACGCATCCGCCGCCACACTAACCATCTTATTGCTATTACCAAAACCATGAACAAAGTTGTTTGGCTCGCACGCCTCCTTTACAACCGAAAGCGCATGACCCTTGCCGAAATACGCGAGGCTTGGCGCGACGAAGACGACCACGGGTTGCCCATGGCCGCAAGCACCTTCTACGCCAACAGGCGCAAACTCGAATACACCTACCACCTCGACATGGCTTGCCACGGCGGCATGTACGAACTCGTGATGCCCAAGAACAACCGCGCACAGCAACTGCTGCACAGCCTGCTCGCCGACACCGAAGCCGGCAATGCCGAGGCCCACAACCTGCGCTCCGTGGCAGGCAGCGCGTGGCTGCCCTTGGTGAGCGAGGCCATCGACCAGCAAGTAAAGCTTCGCATGCACTATGCCCCCTTCGACAAACCAGCCTACGACACCGTGCTTTCGCCCCTCACCATGCGCATCAGCGAGGGCCGCTTCTACCTTGTGGGCATGAGCAGTCGCCACGGCACCATACGCAACTTCGCCTCCGACCGCATCAAGCAGCTCACGTGCTTGGGCGAGCATTTCACACGCCCCGCCGACTTCGACGCCACAACCTACTTTGCCCACAGCATAGGCGGCTACGGCGGCAACAAATGGCAAGCCCGAACCGTGCGTGTGGCGGTGACGCACCGCGTGGCGGCCTACCTGCGCTCCAAGCCCCTGCACCACTCGCAGCAGGAGGCCGGAAACGAACACGCCGCCGTAGACGGGCGTCCCATGTTCGACATGCACGTGGCTCTCACCCCCGACTTCGTGAGTCTGCTGCTCTCCTACGGCGCCGAACTCGAAGTGCTGGCACCCGAGAGCCTGCGCCGCCTCATGCTGCGCAAAGCCCACGCCCTGCAAACCCTCTACGCCACGCCGCACAGCACCGACGCCGTGCTACCGGCTTGAAGCGCCGCCGCCGCGGCTACCTGCACCTACACCAACGCCCCGCAACCTGTAACGGCTGCGGGGCGTTCTGCTGAAAGGGGAGCCACCTCCTTGTGGCTGCCTGCGGTGCTGACACCGCACAAAATGAAGGGAAAGCCGGCGGCATGCGCGGCAAAGCCTGTGGGGCGAGGCGGGGCGCTGAGGCGCTCAGGCCATCTGGCAACCGGTAAAGACACCGGCCAGCGCGGTGAGGATGGCAATCATCGTCTGAATGATGAGGCTTACGGTAGATTTCTTCTTGTCGTCAAGCATAAGGCGTAAGTTTTAAGGATAATGGGGTAATGTGTTTGTGATAGGTAGCGGCGGCAGGGTTTCTGCGGCGACGAACGGTCTTGTTCGGGGCCATGCTGGCATGGTGGCGGGCGTGTAAGCAGCGGGAACTGGTAAGCGTGCATAGGCGTTAATAATAAAGGAAAGGGTTGCGAACAGCGTCATTCCGGGCGGCGCTAACGAGGGCAATTTACGCAGTATGCCTATCTGTTGACGGAAAGAGATGCTTTATTGCCCCGCTACTCGGCATCTATGCCCCGCCTAAGTCACAGTAAGCTATACCTTTGCACGTCTTCCCTATTTTTTCTGAAAAATACATGCCACTTTTTTGAGAGAAGTCCGCCACCTTGCCCGCACCAATGCCTCGCAGCCGTGTTTGCCCCGCTCCGCCGTGACGTGAACTGCTTGCGTGGAGCACGCCGCTGGCAGAGCGTACCTTACGGACGATGCCCCATGCAAGGATGGGCTTGCATGGGGCATCGGGGATGGGGCGGGCTGCGGTTTACGTCACGGGGCATTCCTCCGCGGTGCTCGTCTGGGTGCTGAAGTTCACACCTATTTTATAGAAGGCTTGCTTGCCATGAGGGGGCTACACGATTTCGATGCGTGAGGCACCGCTGCCGGGGAGTTTGACAAGGCGGATTTGCGGTGTGATTTGCTGCCTTATCTGCTCGGTGTGGCTGATGACGCCCACTTTGCGGCCTTGCGTGTTCTCGAGGTTCGAGAGTGCCGTCATGACGAGTTCGAGGGACGATTGGTCGAGGTTGCCGAAGCCCTCGTCGATGAACAGCGAACCGATGCTGAGGTTGCCGCCCGAGAGCGAGGCGAGGCCCAGGGCGAGGGCCAGACTCACCACAAACGTTTCGCCGCCCGAGAGGGAGTTGACGTAGCGGTGTTCGTCGAGCATGTCGCGGTCTACGATTTCGAGCATGAGCGTGTCGGGCACCGAGTGCAGTTCGTAGCGCGGCGATAGTTGGCGCAAGTGCCAGTTAGCGTGTTCCACGAGATAGGCAAAGGTGTAGCTCTGCGCAATGGTGCGGAATTTTTTGCCGTCGGCGCTGCCCAGCAGTTGGTCCAGGCGTTGCCATTCCAGCGCGTTGTCGCGGGCTGCGTTCAAGCTTTGGTGCAGCATTTTCACCTGAGCCTCGCAGCGTTCGTGGGTTTGCAGGGCGCCCATCACGGCGTGCAGTTCCTCCTGCGTGCGGCGGGTGGTTTCGTCCATCTGTTGCTGCATGTCGATCAGCTTTTGCTCAATGTCGTCGTAGTTTGTGACGGCCTCGGCGGGCTGCCCTTGCGGTACGCCTTCGGCTTGTCCCGGGCGAATGGGCGCCGCTTGCAGTTTCAGCAGTTCGGCTCGTGCTCTGTTCAGATGGTTGTGAGCCAGGAGGCGGTATTCGCGCAGTTTGTCGAGCGTGGCTCTCAGGGTTTTCCAGTCGTGTCCGTTTGAGAAGAGGCTTTGCAGTTCCGCGAACTGTACGGGAGAGTGCGAACTGTTGAAGCGCAGCATCATCACGTCGAGTTGCTGCATTTTCTCGCGATATGCTTGTAGGTTCAGTTCGCGAGCTCGCATCAGGTTGTCGTGTTCGCCCTGCCAGGTGTGCACGGCTCCTGTGGCCTTTTCATATTCCTGCCTTGCCTTGAGTTCGGCGTTGCGTGCGGCGTCGATGAGTTGTTGCAGTCGTTCCGACTCTTGCTGCGGCGTGAGGGCTCCGAACATGCGTCGCAGTTCCTCGCGTTTGTTTTGCAGTTCCTCACGTGCTGCGTCGCGTCGTTCGCGGCATTGCGTCACCCTTCGCGTTTCCTCCACCACGTTGGCGCTGGCGTTCTTCATTTCCTCGTTGACCAGCGTCACGTTGCGTTGCGCCTCGTCGAGTTGTCGCAGCGTTTGTTCCCAGTCGTAGTGCATACTTGTGAGTCGGGTGCGGAAGCCGTCGGGATTGTTTTTCCATTCGGTGAACCAGCCTGAGAGCGTGATGAGTTCGCCGAGGTCGGAGTAGAGTTCGGCAAACGAGTGGCTGCTTTCGGTCATTATCTTCTTCACCTCCTCGGCCGAGTGCATGGCCATGCGGTAGTCCGATTGCAGGTTGTCCACATTCGTGCGGTTGCTGGCCATGGCTGCCGCGAGCCTGTTGATTTCGTCGTGCAGGCGGTTGATTTCCCGTTGGTGTACGTTGTAATCCTCCAGTTCGCGGTTCGCCTCGTCGGCCACCTTGCCCGTGCTCTCCATGAGCATTTCGATGGTCAGCCTTCTGGCGTCGCGGTTTACGGTTGCGGTGCAGTCGGCAAAGGTAGAGTCGAGGTGTGCATATTGTGCCCACTCCTCAATGTCAGCCTGCTGCCGACGTTGCAGTTGCGCCAGTGCTTCGGCGTTGGCAGCGATGCGGGCCTCGTCGGCGGCGATTTGCTGCAGCAGTTCCTGCAGTTGTGTGGTGCGTCGGTTCAGGTCCTCTTGGGCTTGCGTAAACTCCTGCGTCAGCGATTGCAGCAGATTGCCCAGTTGTTGCTCCGTTTCAGTGTGATAGGGGTGGTGCTTTGCGCCGCACACGGGGCAAGCCGTGCCCTCTTTCAGGTGTTTGCGCAGCTGCACCATGTTCTCTGTCTGGCTCAGCGTGTAGGCTGTGCTCACGCGGTCAAATGTTTGCTGCACCACCTTGAGGTCAGCCTGCATTTTCTCGCTTTCGGCCCGTTTCATTCTCACGTCGGCCTCGTTGCGTCGTGCGGCAGCGGTTTGTGTGTTAATGAGGGCGTATCCTTCCGAGATATGTTGCCAGAGCACCTGTGCCCGTTGCAGCAGACTGAGGCGTTGTCGGCTTTCCGAAGCTTTGCGTTGCAGTGCGTCGAGTTCTTTGCCTTGTATTGCCGTGGTGTGGAGCATCAGTTCGCCCTGCCTGGTGTCGAGCTGTGCCTGCAGGTCGTGCATTTCGCGTTGCGCTTTTTCGGCTGCGTGGCGCGATTCCTCCTGCAGCCGTTGCAGTTCGGCCAGTTTGGTCTGGCTTTCGGCGTTGCGTTGCATTTCGGCGCGGAACACGGTGAGTTTGTCCTTTACGAGGTCAAATTTGTCGAACATCAGCTGGTGCACCGAGAGCGACTGGCGGTGCAGTTTCAGTTTCTCAATCTGCTTGAGGGCAATTTGGAGTTCCTCGTTTTTGGCTCTCAGTGCGTTCTGCCTTGCGTCCAGCTTGTGGGTGGCCTGCCTCCATTGCTCTTCGAGTGTGTTGAGCAGTTCCTGAGCCACGTGCAGTTCGCCGGTCAGCGCATGACCGCGGTTGATGGTGGGCCGTCGTGTTTCCAGTTGTTTTTCGGCCTCGGCGGTGCGTTCGCGTGCCACCTCCAGGTTCTTCTTTCTTGCCGTCAGCGTCTGTTCGGCCTTGGTCATTTCGGCCGCCAGCGTTGCCTCGTTATTTTTCAGAGTCTCCATGTCAGCCTGCCGCATTACGATTTCCTGATAGGTGGGCTGCATGTCGAGCAGGGTGTCGTAGCGTTCGAGTTGCTGTTCCTCGTGTCGCATGGCCGTCAGGTTTCTCTGTGCTTCGGCGTAGGCTGTTTCGCAGTGTGCCAGGTTTTCGGTGACGCGTCGCCATTCGGCAATCCATCGCACCTGCTCCTTGTTGCGTTCCATGCTTTGCGCTGTGTGTTGCAGCGTGGCCTGCAGCAAGTGTGCCCGTTCCTGGTGTTCGGTGAGCGCCTCGGGTGGCAGACAGTTTTCCAGAATGCCCTTTACCGAGGTTTCCAGTTTCTCCACCTCCTTGTCGGCTTCGGCCGCGAGGGTGTGAATTTGTGCAGAAATGCGTCCGTACACCTCGGTGCCTGTGAGTTTTTCGAGCAGCAATGCCTTTTCGGCTTTCGGGGCTTTCAGGAAATTGGCAAAACTGTTTTGTGCCAGAATGACGGTGCGTGTAAACTGTTCGTAGGTCAGGCCGATGGCGTGCTGAATGCGCGAGTCGATGTCGGTGCGTGCCACTTGCTCCTTGTAGGGTGCGAGTTTGCGCAGCGACCGTTCGGGTGTGGCGTAGTTGCCGCCGCGTGTGCGCCGCATTTGCCAGACCGCCTCGTAGCGGTCGCCGTCGTGGGTGGCAAACACTACGGTGGCGCCGCCCTGTCGTGCTCCTCGGCGCAGCATGTGGCACACGTGTCCGGCCTGCGCCTGCTGCGCCTTGTCGGTGAGTCGCGTCATGTCGTCCTTGGCCAGCCGTTCGGCATCGTCGAGTCGTGGCGCCCGGTTATACAGGGCCAGGCAGATGGCGTCGAGCAGTGTCGACTTGCCGGCCCCCGTGCTGCCTGTGATGGCAAAGAGCCCTGCCGAGCGCAGCGGTTCCTGTGTGAAGTCGACCACCTGTTCGCCCTCGATGGAGTTCAGGTTGCAAACGGTTATTTTTTCTATCTTCATTGTGCCTCCTCCTCTTTTTCGCTGGCTTGCGCCGCGGTTTTGAAACGTTGCACCAGCGCCTCGGGCATGTCGCTGCCATATCGGTTCTGAAAGGCTCGGCGTGCCATCTGCAGGGGTGAGAGTGATGGTTTGCCGCTCTCCTGCAGCACGTCGCGTGCAGCATTGTCCTGCTCGTTGGCAGTTCTGACGCGCACCACGCGGCACAGATGTACGGCGCGGTCGGCCAGTGCCTCCATCACGTTGTGCATCAGGGTGGGCTCAGGCTGCTCCTCCTTCACTCTCACTTCCAGGTAGGGCCATGTGGCCCCGTCGTCATTCTTTTCGCGTCGGGGCAGATTGGCCAGGGCATCGAATACCTGAGCCACCGTAGCCGCCCCACCGTCGGCGGGTATCGTCAGGAGGCCACGCTGGGGGTGGTATTCCAAGCTTTCCACCTCGGCCTTGCCCTCGGGCGTGATGTTCACCCATTGCACCCCGTGCCGGTAGTCACGCTCGCTGAACGACATGGGCAGGGCACTGCCTGCGTACCAAGTGCATGGCCCGCCCAGCACCTTCTGTGCGCGGTGCAGATGTCCCAGGGCCGCGTAGGCCACGCCGCGCCCTAGGGCCGCTGCCGGTACACAGTCCTGTCCGCCCACGGTCAGCCGTTCACTGTGTTCGCCCTCGCACACACTGGCCCCGGCGGCATAGAAGTGGGCTGCCACCACCGTGGGCAGTTGCTTGAAGTCGGTGCGTGCCAGTGCCTTGTGCAGGCGGTCGAAGAACCACGCCGTGCCCTCCTCCGTGGTCATGCCCGCTGGGTAGTCGCCGCTGCGCAGATAGGGCACTGCCATGCACACGCACACTGCCTCGGGCTGCGTGCGGGTGCTCAGGGGGAGCAGCAGGTGGTCGAAGTCGGGCACACCTTTTTCGGTTGTGCGCACGGCACCCCGCACATACACGTTGTGGCGGTGCAGCAGTGGCGCGGGAGCCTCCAGGCGTCCCGCCGAGTCGTGGTTGCCTGCGGTCATCACCACCTGCAGTCCGTGCACCGCCTCCACGGCCTTCGTCAGGAAGTCGTAGAGCAGGGCCTCGGCGGCGGCAGGAGGGTTGGGCGTGTCGAACACGTCGCCGCTGATGAGGAGGGCATCGGGTTGCCGTTGTTGCAGGGTGTCGAGCAGCCACGCCAGGAAGTGGGCATGTTCGCTCAGGCGGTCGTGGCCGTGAAAGTGGTTGCCGAGATGCCAGTCGGCGGTATGTATGATTTTCATGATCTGAGTGGAAGAAAATGCAGTGCTTCGCGGCAGCACACCGGGGTGGCCGCGTGTAGCCCGTAAGCATGCAAATTTACGACTTTTGCCGCACGTATATGTACCCTTGCTCCTTGATAAATGAAGGGCATTGGGTAAACAGATTAAATCGTGCTTTCACGTCAGGTGCATGACGGGCTGACGCTGACTGCAAGGGCACGCTGCACGGTGCTGAACGGATGTCTGTCGGACGGGAACGGCCTCTGGCAGTATGGCCACGCTTGCCCGTCGTAGGGTGGGGAGTGGAAATCGGCCTTCAGCGTGTCGGCCTGCACACAGATGGCGGGGTGTGATAACGGGATGCCGTGGGAAAAACTTACCCCGCCGTGGAAGAAACTTCCCCCGCCGTGGACGTTTTTTTTCACGGCATCTATTTCTGGCTGGGCGGCGGATAGGGAAAACGGGGTGTTACGTAAAAAATGTCACGTCGTACGTAAAAAAACTCACGTCGTACGTAAAATTTTTTACGTAGCATCTATTTTGACCGCCGAGCGTGGGAGGGAAAATGAGATGCCTCGGAAAAGAAAGGACTGCCATCCAGGGATGCGGCGGGCAGGTTGTAACCATCCGAAACAAGCCGGCTTGACATGGCCGAAAAAAGAAATCGCAGGGGATTATCCTTGCGATTTCTTGTAGTAATAAGGCAACATCTCTCTGA